>JAICPS010000681.1 GCA_025929715.1 Anaerolineae bacterium
ACATGGAACAACGACTACCCTGCCGGTCGTAGCCTCCTTAATGGCGTCCACCTGTACCGATTCACTGTGGATGCGCCGCGAAACTGGCGGCGCTCGCAGAAGGAAACCGGCCGCTTTCTGCTGGACAGCCACTCCGTCCAAGAAGAAATCGCCTGGATTCGCCGTCAAGGCCCCTTCTGCAGCGATCTGCTGCGCCACGTCGTGACTGAGGCCGGCGCCTACGACGCTTTCATCTTTTTCACCTATCTCTACGCCACCACCTTTTTCACGTTGCCGCTGGTCGCCCAGAAATCAATCCTGGCGCCCGCCGCCCACGACGAGCCATTTCTTTACCTCGACGCTTATCGCGCCCTTTTGCACCTGCCCCGCCACATCGTCTTTCTGACGGCAGCCGAAAAGCAACTCGTGCAGCGCGTCAGCGGCAACGCGCACATTCCTTCGACAGTCGCCCCAGTTGGCCTGGAGCCGCCGCCGCAAATTGACCCTACCGGCTTCCGCGCCAGGCATGGCCTCGACGGCGACTTTCTGCTATATGGCGGGCGCATTGGCGAGGCGAAGAACGTACCTGAGCTGCTGGACTTTTTCGCCCGCTACAGCCGCGATTATCGCGAGCGCCATGAGCGTCCCCTGAAACTGGTGCTCATGGGCCGGCCGCACATGCCGTTGCCGGCGCACCCCGACATGCTGCCCATTGGCTTCATCTCCGACGCCGAAAAATTCGACGCCCTCAAGGCGGCCACGGTCGTCGTGCTCCCGTCGTACTTTGAAAGCCTGTCCATCATGGTTCTGGAATCCTGGCTTGTCGGGACGCCGGTGCTTGTCAACGGGCGTAGCGCAGTGTTGAAACAGCAGGCGCGGCAGAGCAACGGCGGCCTCTACTACACCTCTTATGAAGAGTTTGCAGCGGCGCTGGACCTGCTGCTGGCTAGGCCGGACCTTCGTCGGGCGCTTGGCCGCCAGGGCCACCGCTTTGTCACGATGCGCTACGACAGCGCGCAGATTATTGGGCAGTACCGTTCGATTCTGGAAGCCCTGTAATCCCGCGCTCCAGACGGACCCCATTTATGAGAGACGCCTAAACTATCTGGCGCGCGCGTTTGACCGTTCCCGGCACAAGCCCCATAATCCCGCCCGGATTATTATAATCTTGCCAGAAATTACTAATCTTTAGTCGCGTTCTCCGCCAAGGCGGACACAAACCAAATATATAAAACCGTCTGCGATCTCCGCGCCACCCCGCCAAGCGGGGACCTCTGCGGTTCTTGCTTAATTGGATCTGTCTCGTGCCGTTGCCTGTGAATTAAGTCCTGTTCTTCCCCGGAAAGAGGTTTTTGGAGACATTTTTCCTATTTCGACCAGTGTGCTTAGCCTCTAGAATTTTACTAGCCTTTCGGCCTTGGAAAGCTATGCTGCCAGACGGGCGCCCAATGGGAACCGTGAGCCGTAAGAGCGTGACTGGAAACGAAGTTTTGTACCGTATTGGTATCAAGCGTATAGGAAGATGAGCCCAATAAACCAATATCACCGCAGCCCTTGGCCCCTGCGCGCAACTCTTTGCGCCGCAACACTCTTATTAACCGCAATTCTCGTTAGTACCACCCATACGGCGCAGGCCGATCCATCAGAAACCGAGAATATGACGCCGACCATCTGGTCACCCGTCAATCTCCCAAGCGACAGCTGCCCTGCCGGCGACAACAACTGCCACTTCGGTTCGCCGGTGCTGGCAAATATCAGCGGCGATAGCGAGCTTGAAATTCTCGCCGTCACCAACAACGGTCACGTCGTCGCGCTGCGCGCCAATGGTTCCACGCTTTGGGACAAAGATATTGCTCCCCATTTTGGCATGTCGTCCGGAAAGCACGAAATTCACGCTCGGCCCGCCGTCGCCGATCTTGACGGCGATGGCAACGTCGAGATCGTCCTCGGCGCGGGTACCATGAAGCCCACCGTCTGTACACAAGGTGGCATCATCGTCCTCAACCACAACGGTCAGGTGAAGCCGGGCTGGCCCTTCCTCGCCGCCGACGACGATGTCCCGCCTGCGGGTTGCCGCGACACCATCTTCTCCAGCCCGGCGCTCGGCGACCTGGACAACGACGGTGATCTGGAAATCGTCGTCGCCGGTTTTGACAAGCGTGTCTATGCGCTGCACCATAACGGCGCGCTGGTTGCAAACTATCCACCGGACAGCCACTTGAGTACGCGTTTTCCCACCTGGCCCAATCTTCAGGGCAAGTTAGCCGATAACACCTGGGCCTCGCCC
>JAICPS010000129.1 GCA_025929715.1 Anaerolineae bacterium
GTGCAATTAATCCGCGGCGGGCAGGCCGAGCCCTTAACCTTGCTGCCGACGACGCTCGTCATTCGGCGCTCCTGTGGCTGCGATGGCGCTGGCCACGAACTGACCGGCGACCTAGAAAGGAGGGCTCTATGAGATAGACGGACGCCTTTAGCCGTGGATTTCTCTCTTTCTAGGAGGATAATTAGGAGGGACAACAGATGAAACTGTCTAAGATTTTTCTGTTCAGGCTGTATCTCAGCCCCTTGTTATTGGCAGCCATCCTGATGCTTGTGGCGTGCGGTGGAGGGACGGTAGATCCCGGCGCCACCGAGGAAAGCGGTGGGGCCGAGACGGGCGGCGACGATGGTACCGAAGTGGAAAGCGGCGAAGAGGAAGAGGCGGATACCGGGGGAGAAGAGGCAGCCGCGGAGCCGGTCACCGTGACTATCTTCGTGGGTATGGGCACAGGCACCGATCCCGATCAGATTCAAGGCCAGGAGGATCTGGCCGCCCGCTTCAACGAAAGCCACGAGGATATCCAGATAGAATTTCTGATCGTACCCAACGAAGAAGCGTTCGAGCGCTATCTGACGATGGTCTCGGGCGACAACCCACCGGACCTGGTGGGACCCAACGGCATTTCGACCATCGCTGCGTTTTTCGACACCTGGGCTGATATGTCCGAATATATCGAGCGCGACAATTATGACATGAGCGTCTTCTACGAAACCTCCATCGCGCTGAACCAATATCCGGACAAGACCCTCGGACTCCCCATGGGCCTCTTCCCATCGTTCGTATTCTACAACGAGGATCTCTTTGACGCGGCCGGGCTCGATTATCCCACGCACGATTACGAGGACCCCGGCTGGACGATGGACGCCATGCGCGAGATGGCCATGCAGATGACGCTGGATAGCGCGGGGCGCAACGCGACCGATGCGGATTTCGACCGCGAGGACATCGTTCAGTGGGGCTGGAGCGACGCCTGGACCGATGGCCGCGGCCTGCTCACCAAGTGGGGCTATGAGAATGAGGGACGCCCGATGAGCGACGACTTCATGACGGCCGAGGTGAACAACGCAGCCTGGGTAGACGGGCTGCAATGGATCAGCGACGGCATCTGGGTTGACGGCTTTATCCCCAACTCGGCGGCCGTTGCCGGCCTGGAGGCGGCCGGCGGCGATCCCTTCGGTGCGGGCACGCTGGCCATGTTCTATAGCCATACGTGGTTCATGTCGGAGGGCTTGAACGACCTGCCGTTCGAATACGACCTGGCTCCCGTACCCTTCAATCACCAGGGCACGCGCATCGCGCGTATCCACGCCGACACCTTCACCGTGCCCCAGGCTTCGCAGCACAAGGATCAGGCCTGGGAAGTGATGAAATGGCTGGTGGACGAGGAGCAGATCATGGACGTGTGCCTGATCTATGGCTGTCTGCCTGCAAACCAGAACGTCGCCGACGAATTTCTGGGGCTGCTCCAGGAGCGTTTCCCCGGCGTCGATTACGACGTCATCTTCAACGCCATTGACCACCTCGACGATCCCAATCACGAAAGCTGGGTGCCAGAGTGGACGAGAGTAGGAGACGCCATCAATAACCAGGTGAATCTGATTCTAGTAGGCGAAGAAACGGACGCCGAAGCCGTACTCAACACCGCCGACGAGGAAGTCCAGGCCATCCTGGATGAGTATTGGGCGAGCCAGTAATGGAGGTCTGAGCTCGAGGTCGTTCGAACTGCGTTCGGACGACCTCTAGCTTTGCGAAGAGAGGCCCGATGAATCGTGTTAGTTCACGAAAGTTGAAGCTTGCACAGCGTGAAGCGTTTACCGCCTATGCCTTCGTCGCCCTGTGGATTGGCGGATTCCTGGTCTTCACCCTGGGACCGATGATCGCCTCGCTATACTTTTCCTTCACCGACTACAATATCGTGGACCCACCGGCATGGATCGGCGTCAAGAATTACGTCGACCTCTTTGACGATCCCCGATTCTGGCAGTCGATCAAGGTCACCCTGTACTTCGCCTCCCTCGCCCTGCCCCTGGGGCTGCTCTTCAGCTTTCTGCTGGCCATTATGCTCAACCAGGGCGTGTTAGGCGAGCGGGTTTGGCGCACCATCTACTTCTTGCCTTCGATCATCACGGGCGTCGCCGTGGGCCTCCTCTGGGTGCGGCTATTCAACCCTCAGCTGGGATTAATCAACGCAGTACTACGTGAGATAGGCATCCGGGGCCCGGGCTGGCTGCACGACCCACAGTGGGCCGTTCCGGCGCTAGTGATCATTAGCCTATGGGGCGTGGGGCAGACGATGATTATCTACCTCGCCGGCCTGCAGGGAATCCCTACCGACCTGTACGACGCGGCGACCGTCGACGGCGCCTCGCGCATTCAGCGCTTCATTTACGTGACGATTCCCATGATTTCACCCGTTATCTTTTACAACCTGGTGCTGGGCCTGATCTCCACATTTCAATATTTCACCATCGTCTATACGCTCACCGGCAACGCTGCCGGCGATCCGGCGCGCTCGACCCTTTTCTATAACCTGTACCTCTACCAAAATGCGTTTCGGTTCCTGGACATGGGCTACGCCTCGGCGATGGCCTGGGTCCTCTTCGTAATCATCCTGGCGCTGACCTTATTGGTTTTCCGCTCGTCGGCATACTGGGTCCATTACGAAGGCCAGTTGAAGAGGTAAGCCCCGATGTCCGTAAGCGAAGCGACACCATCCCCCAAACAGGAGCAGCTACCTGCCGTCGGTCGATTGACCCAGGAAAAGAGACGGGTGGGCAGTGTCAGGCGCGAGAACCTCGTCCTGAAGGGTCTGATCAGCCTGCTCCTCGCAGCGGGAGCGGTGATCATCATGACCCCCATCCTCTGGATGATCAGCGCCTCGCTGAAGGATGTGAACCAGATTCGCCAGCGGTCCATGACCCTCCTGCCCTTAAAGTACACACTAGTGGAGGTCAACGGCGAGCAAGAACCGCTATACCAGGTGACCGTGGATGGCGAGACGCGACAGATGGCGCTGATCAGGAACCGGCCAGAAGGGATCGGTATCTTCGTCGATCCGCAGAACCCTCAAGAGGAGCACCTGCTCAAAATCGACGAGCAACTGCAGCTGGAACACGTCGAGCTACATCCAGAAAATTACGCCAATGCCTTGACCAAAGCGCCTTTTGACACATACCTGCTGAATACACTCCTGGTCACCTTCCTGGGGATGGCCGGCATGTTGTTCTCCTGCTCGCTGGTCGCCTATGGCTTCTCGCGCTTCCGCGCGCCGGGAATCAACATCCTCTTCCTGCTGTTGCTCTCGACCATTATGCTGCCGCGACAGGTGACGTTGATTCCATTGTACGTCCTTTTCAGCAAGATAGGCTGGGTGAACTCGCTGCTGCCGCTGATCGTTCCGCAATTCTTCGCCAACGCCTATGACGTCTTCCTCCTGCGCCAGTTCTTCATGACCATTCCCCTGAGCATGGACGACGCCGCGCGCATCGACGGCGCCAATCCCCTGCAAGTTTTGTGGTACATCATCCTGCCGCAAGCGCGCCCGGCGCTGGTCGCCGTGGGCATCTTCCACTTCATTTACGCCTGGAACGACTTCTACGAACCCTTGATCTTCCTGCACAGCCAGGAGAAGTGGACCCTGGCGGTGGGCCTACAGTCGTTCAACGCCGTGTATACGATTAATACTCATGAAATTATGGCCGTTTCGCTGCTGATGATCATTCCTCCGATCATCATCTTCTTTCTGAGCCAACGCATTTTCACCCAGGGCGTAGTAATCAGCGGCGTCAAGGGTTAGTGAGCCGGAGTATCACCGACGATGTCGATTAAGATCGCTTTCACTGGCACAGGGTACATCGCCAGGATCCACGCCAGGGCCGCGCAGGCGCTGGCAGGGGTAGAGCTTGTCGCCGTGGTCAACCACCGCCCGGACTCTATGCGCGACTTTGCGCAGGCGTTCGGCATCAAACGGCAGTACGCAACCCTTGAAGCCCTGTTGTCCGACGGCGACGTGGACGCCGTGAGCATTAACACGCCGAACTATCTGCACGCGCCGCAGACGATCGCTGCCCTGGAGGCCGGCGTGCACGTCATGGTGGAAAAACCCATGGCTATGAACGCGCAAGAGGCGCAGCAAATGTTTACGGCAAGCGAGAAAAGCGGTGCGCGCTTGCTGGTGGCTCACTGCTGGCGATTTGACGAGGAAGTGCAGTGGCTCAAGGAAAAGATCGAGCGCATCGGCCCCATAATCCGCACCAAAAGCTATGGCGTGCACGTCAATTGGGGGCCGGGCGGCTGGTTCACCCAGAAGGAATTTGCCGGCGGCGGCGCCCTGGCCGATATGGGCATCCACGCCCTGGATACCGTGCGTTACCTGCTGGGCGATCCTCAGCCGGAAAGCGTATACGCCAGAATCGGCGCCTATTACCAGGCGTCTGACGTGGACGATACGGGCGTCATCATCGTCAACTGGCAGGGCGGCGCAACGTCCTACGTCGAGTCGGGCTGGTGGCAACCACACAGCGACGGCCCCGAAGCCGGCGCCCAGCTTTACGGCAAGTCTGGCTTCGCCTCCCTCTTCCCAACCTATCTCTCGCTACCTGATCGGCGGACCGGAGAGGTGGAGACGATTGACCCCGGATTCCCACACCCGCGGGCCGAGCATTGCCCGCAAGCGATGTACGACAGGCAGATGGCCTACTTCATCCGGTGCATCTGCGACGAACGTACGCCGGTTCCCGGCGGCGGGGAGGGATTGCTCAACATGAAAATACTGGATGCTGCGTACGAAAGCGCCAAGGCGCCAATAGCGCCCGGCGGCAACGTCGTAGCCATTTAACTACACCCATAACGGACGGCATCGATGCAACGTGTGAAAGTTGCAGTCATCGGCGGCGGATCGACATATACGCCAGAACTGGTCAAAGGTTTTCTCGAACGGATCGACACTTTTCCCCTGGCTGATTTGTGGTTGATGGACGTGGACGAGGAGCGGCTGCGGATTGTGGGTGGCTTCGCCAGGCGCATGGTCGCCGCCCGGGGCCAACCCTTTCACGTCCACCTCACCACAGAGCGACGCGCGGCCATCGCGGACGCATCATACGTGATCACCCAATTGCGCGTCGGTCAGATGCAGGCGCGCCGCGAGGACGAATACCTCGGGCGCCGACATGGCCTCGTCGGGCAGGAGACCACGGGCGTCGGCGGCATGGCCAAGGCGCTGCGCACCATCCCCGTCGTGCTGGATATCGCCGCCGGCATGCGCGAGCTCGCGCCACAAGCGTTGCTGGTAAATTTCACGAATCCGGCGGGGCTGGTGACCCAGGCACTGGTCGCCCACGCTCCAGACGTTGCAAGCGTCGGCGTGTGCAACGCGCCGCTCACCACGCGCATGGATATCCTGGAGCAGCTGGAAAATGCCACAGGCGAGGCCATGGCACCAGAGCGGGCGCAGCTGGATACGCTGGGGCTGAATCACCTATCCTGGCATCGC
Organism: Anaerolineae bacterium; assembly: GCA_025929715.1. Lineage (GTDB taxonomy): Bacteria > Chloroflexota > Anaerolineae > Promineifilales > Promineifilaceae > JAAYYY01. The sequence continues at coordinate 5,489 of JAICPS010000129.1, forward strand.
GGCTTCACCCTCGACGGTGAAGACGTCTGGCCCCGCGTGCTGGAAGGATACATCGCTCAATTGCGAGCTCAGGAAAACCCTTCATTCGCGCCGCGGCTCGTAGAGTCCTTGCAGATGATGCCCAATTACTACCTGCAATACTACTACGATACCGGCCGCAAACTGAAAGAACAGGAAGCGTGGCCGCCCTCGCGAGCCGAACAAGTCATGGCCATCGAAAAAGATCTTCTCGAGCAATATGCCGATCAGCAGCGCACCGCGCCTCCCGCAGACCTGATGAAGCGCGGCGGCGCCTACTACTCGACGCTCGCCACACAACTGCTCAATGCCCACTACAACGACCTGGGTGAGACGCACGTGCTCAATGTTGCCAACGGAGGAGCCGTATCCGGCTGGCCTGGCGAGTGGGTCCTGGAGCTACCCTGCACCGTGCAGCGCGACGGCGTGCAACCTATTGCGGCCGAGCCATTGCCGCCCGTCGCTTTCGGCTTGCTGGCTCAAGTCAAGAGCTACGAACAACTGACGGTGCAGGCTGCCGTGCACGGCGACCGCGAGGCGGCGTTCCAGGCCATCCTCGCGCACCCGCTCGGCCCAGCCGCCGGCCGCGTGCAGGCGGTTCTCGACGACATGCTGGCGACGCACCGCGACTATCTACCACAGTTCTGGCAATAGGGCGACGATGGATTGCTTCCTCGGAATAGACATCGGCAATAGCAAGAGCCACGCCCTGATCGCGGACGAGCAGGGCCAGGCATTGGGCTTCGGACGCGCCGGGTCGGGTAGCTGGGAAGCGGTCGGTTGGGATAGGGCACGATCGGTTTTGCACGATATAACACGCCAGGCCCTGGCGCAGGCCCGCGTGGATAAGGCCGATGTCCGCGGCGCAGGCTTTGGCTTTGCCGGTTACGATTGGCCGGAAGACCGGCCGGGTCATGAGCGCCTGGTAGCGTCGCTAGAATTGCCAACGCGCACCGGGGCGTGCGCCGCCTGCGTGCTGGGAAACGACACGCTCGTCGGTCTGATGGCGGGAGCCGGCGCTGGCTGGGGCGTTGTGGTCGTCGCCGGCACCAGCAACAACTGCCGCGGGCGTGACAGATTAGGACGCGAAGGGCGCGTCACGGGGATGGGCCCCCGCTTCGGCGAATACGGGGGCGCAGGCGAGATCGTTAGACGCGCTGTTCAGGCCATTGCTGCGGCCTGGAGCAAGCGCGGCCCGGAGACACGGTTGAGCGAAGCTTTTCTGGCGCTGACCGGTGCGCAGGATATAAGCGATCTGTTGGCGGGATTGGTGCGCGGTCGCTACGAGCTTGGCGCCACAGCTGCTCCCACCATTTTTGCCGTCGCCCATGAGGGCGACGCCGTGGCGCAGGAGGTAATCGCCTGGGCCGGACGCGAACTCGGCGGCCTGGCCAACGGCGTCATTCGCCAGCTAGATCTCGAAGACGAGGCTTTTGACGTGGTCTTGTCAGGCAGCGTCTACGATGGGGGCAGCTTGCTGATGCAAGAGATGCGTATGACGATCGAGGCTGTGGCTGCGCGGGCAAGGCTCGTACGCTTGCAGGCGCCGCCGGTGGTGGGCGGCGTGTTACTCGGTATGCAACAGGCCGGCCTCGATACGGGACCGCTACGGCCGACACTGATAGAAACGACCAACCATCTGCTGCACGCCTACGACAACGAATTGTTAGCCAAGAAACAAATGGAGGAGAATGAGAATGAGTGAAAAACTGGCTGCGCTGGGCGGATCGCCTGTACGCACAGAACCCTATCCCGAGTGGCCCGTACATGACGAGCGCGACGTAGCGGCAGTGACCGACGTGGTCAAGTCCGGGCGCTGGGGCGGTTATCCTTATCCCGGACCCAGGACGCAGGCTTTTCTAGAACAGTTCGCCGCAATGCAGGGCGGCGGCTATCCTGTGGCCATGGTTAACGGAACGGTGACCATGGAAGTGGCATTGCGCGCGGCCGAAATTGGCTGGGGCGACGAGGTGATCATCCCCGCTTATACGTTCCAGGCGACGGCCGCCGCGCCCATGGCTGCCGGCGCGATCCCTGTCATCGTCGACGTCGATCCTCAGACCTACTGCATCGACCCGCGCAAAGTGCGCCAGGCGATTACAGAAAAGACGAAAGCGATCATCGTCGTGCATCTCGGCGCGCAGATGGCCGACATGGACGAGATAATGGCGATCGCCGAAGAACATGACCTGCTGGTGGTCGAGGATAGCGCTCACGCCCACGGCGCGCAATGGAACGGCCGCGGCGCAGGCACCATCGGCCATTTTGGCTCGTTCAGCTTCCAGTCCTCCAAAATCCTCACCGCCGGAGAGGGCGGCGTGCTGCTCTGCCGAACGCCGGAATTGGCCGCGAGAGCAGCCAGCGTGGTCGATTGTGGCCGACCGCACCGCGAGTATGGCGCCGATTCCGGCTACACCATGGGCGCGAACTACCGTATGACCGAATTCCAGGCCGCCCTGGGCAGCGTCGGGCTGGAGCGCTTTCCGGAGCAAATGAAGCAACGGGAAGAGGCGCTGGCCTACATAGAGGAGGCGCTTAGCGAAGTGCCCGGCGTGCGCCTCTTAAAGCGCGACGTTCGCCATACCAGGCGCTCATTCTACCGCTATGTCTTTGCCCTCGAACCGGACGTCTTCGGCGCGGAGCATGACGAAGTGTGTTATGCTCTGGACAGGGAAGGAATCCCCTGCTGGAACGGATATCCGGCTATGCACCACTACGATCTCTTCCAGCCGGGCAAGTCGAGGTTGCCGGTGCCCAACGCCTTTCCCAACTATTTCGATTTTGGCAAGATGGACCTATCCGAGGCCGAGCGCGCCTGCGAGCACGAGGCAATCTGGCTGGACGAGAGTATCTTCCGTGCCGGCAGAAAAGGCATGGACGACGCGGTCGCGGCTCTAAAGAAGGTGCAGGCCCACGCCGCCGAGTTGGCGGCGGCCAAAGAACGGCTTCTGGCGGAGGAGCTAGCATAAGATGCCAGACATTCCTTTGCCAGACACAGTCTGGCCACCGACCCCGGACCTGATGGCCGCCAGGCGTGTGTTAGCCGTGCAACCACACTACGACGACAACGACATCGCCGGTGGTGGAACGTTGGCGGCGTTGGCCGAGAACGGCGCCGAGATCTTCTATCTTACGGTGACCGACGATTTAGTGGGTTTCATCGATCAGAGCGTGCCCCAATCGGAAATGGAAAAGCAGCTACAGGCCGAGCAGCGCGCTGCCGGGCGCTTCATCGGCGTCGACGATTTTTACTGGCTGGGCTATCCAGACGCCGGGCGCTTCGATCATTTCGACCTGCGGCGCGACATCATCCGGTACGTGCGCTTGGTGCGCCCCGATTTTATCTTTACGTGCGACCCCTGGATGCCCTATGAAGCGCACTTCGACCACGTGCGTACCGGGTTCGCCGTCGCCGAGGCCGCCACGCTGTTCAACTTCACCCGGCTGGCCACAGAACCAGACGTAGACCAAGCTTTCGAGCCTTTCGAGCTGCAAGGCATCGTCTTTTACGCCTCGGCTTTTCCCAATACCGTATTCGACATTTCCACCACCTTCGAGAAGAAGCATCAGGCCGTCAGGCAGTACGCTGGCCAATTCACGCTAGAGGAACTGGATGGGCTCGTCAACCTTCTCGACGCTCGGGAACGAAAGGCAGCGGCGCAGCCTGCGGCTGCGGCAGACGAGCGCTTTTCTCATGGCGAGCCTCTTAAGGTGCTGAGCACCTGGCAGCTCCACGTAAATCCCACGACAATACACGAATAAGGTCTGGAAAATAATGCCCCACACTATTGACTTTGATTACTTGCAACGGCGCGTTTTGGGTGGATTGATGGGCGCAGCCCTGGGCGATGCGCTGGGAGCCGCCACCGAGCAACATCAGATAGATGAGATTTTGGAGGAGCATGGCGGCATGCTGCGCCGGCTCATACCACCTCCGGTCGACACGTTTTCCGAATCAGAAATTGCCGGCCTGGTCACAGACGACAGTAGCCAGATGTTCGCCCTGGCCCAGGCCCTGATAGAGGCCGACGGCGATCTCGACAACGCGCGCTGGCTACAGGCGCTCTTACAGTGGTCCCAAACTTCCCCGATGCGCCACCAGATGGGACCCACGACACGTCCCCTGCTGGAAGCGCTGGCGCGCGGTGAAAGCACCGATCACCTCGGCGTCGTGGGCGGCTCTACAAGAAAATTGACCAGTATGGGGGCAACCAACGGCGCCGCGATGCGCGTGGCGCCCGCCGGCCTGGTACATCCGGGCGATGTCGAAGCTGCGGTCGAACTGGCCTGGGTCACCTGCCAGCCGACACACGATACACAAATTGCAGCGGCCGCGGCCGGCGCTATCGCCGCCGGCGTCGCCGTAGCCCTCCTGCCCGATGCAGACGTCTACCGCGTGGTCACGGCCAC
>JAICPS010000466.1 GCA_025929715.1 Anaerolineae bacterium
CCTCCAGGCACAGCGGAACTGAGCTTCTGGCTGGAGATACCCGCAGCCAGCGGTACGGGCAACGACGAGATGACCGTTTCCATCGACGGCACGGAAATCTTTGCCGTGACTGACGCCGACGCGGCGACCTACGATCCGTACTTGCAGGTGGTGCTGGACATCAGCGCTTACGCCGACGGTGGCGTGCACACCCTGAGTTTCGACTCAAGCGTCCAAGGTAGTGGAATAACCAACTTCTTCGTCGACGACGTGGTTCTGGATTCGCTTACCGGCTGCGATGCGCCGAGCGACATTTCGTGGGCCACAGTCTCACCCGCGGCCGGTATTACCAGCGCCGGCAGCGCCAGCCTGGTAGACGTGACGTTTGACGCCACCGGCCTGGCAACGGGCGTCTACTCGGGCACGCTGTGCATCAACAGCAACGATCCCGTGACGCCACGGGTGGAGGTGCCGTTGGAGATGACGGTGACCGAGCCGGTTGTCGATGAGTGGTATATTTACTTACCGGCTATCTTTAAGCCGTAATTGGCGTTAATGCGGTACACGTAGGGGCGCGTCGCGAAGCGCCCCTACAAACAGAGCGACGGGCGTGGGAGACACCGCTGAGGAGCGTATGCTATAATGGTGTACGGCGATTTGCCAATTCGCCGTACATCTCATGAACTTCAAGTGGCGCACTGAAGAAGAGCAAAGCTGGAGGGGGGGCGAGGAGCAAAGCGCGGCGCTTGTTAGCGGGCGCTTTGTTCGGCGCGGGTTGTGGATTGCGGCCGTGCTCGCGCTGCTGGGTGTGGCGGCTTATTTCGCCTGGAATACGGTGCGCGAGCGGGCGGAGATGGTCGAAGATCAGGTGAGGGGTGACGTGCTGGCGATTCACGCGCTGGCGCGGCAGGCGGCGGACGAAAAAGACCACGACCTGTTTCGCACTTTGCTGGCGCCGGACGACGCGGCCTGGGTGGGCGCACAAGAAGAGCTGTTGGAAGCGGACCTGCTTTTTAGCGAGGCAGCGCGAATGTATGGCCTGTCTGCGGCGGCGGGCTCTGAAGCGGTGGTCGAAGTCGCGTTGGACCCCGACCTGCAGCAGGCGGTCGTGACCGTGCAGCAGGCGTTTGGATCAAATGTGTTTGAAGCGAACGCCGAAGATGCTTTGAGTGGAACGGTGACCCTGGAACAGACAGCCTTCTACCGGCAAAGCAGCGACGGCTGGCGGCTGTCGCCGCCCCCGGCCGGTTTCTGGGCGCCCGTGGTGACGCTGGACGGCGAGATGGTCACGATCGAGTACCCGCTGCGAGATGAGACGGTCGCGCTGCGCCTGCTGACCGACGTCGAGGCGCTGCTGCCGCGGGTGTGCGCGCTGCCAGGTTTGCAGTGCCCGCCCGACTTTCAGGCGCGCTTGATCCTGAGCGCCGATCCCAGCACGTTAGTAAAAGCGGACGATCCCGAAGCGCTGTTGATCGGGAATACGGAGATAATACTTCCTGCACCGACGCTAGCCGGCCGGCCGTTGGACCAGGCGGGCGTCGAAATGGCTTCGCGCACCTACAAGACGCTCGTGGCGGGAAAGCTATTCAGCCATCTCGCGGGCTATGAGTGCTGCCGCCACGGTCTTTTCGCTCGCGCGGTGCTGGAGCGCCAGCTTTATCACCTGGGCCTGCGCCCGTGGCCCCTGGAGCCGGCCGAGTACGAAGTGTTGATGGAGCAAGGGATGTCCGCGGCAGAGGCGTACCTTTTACAGGAGCGAGATTCGCTACGCGCCTCTGAAGAGGCGTCGCTGCGGGTGATGTCGTTGGTGGAGTTCCTGGAAGCGTCACTGCCGCAGGGGTCGCTGCTGCCGGAGCTGAATGGGAGCCTGGAACTGTGGCTGGCGGCGCAGGAGGATCGAGACGCGCGGTTCGCCGTGGCGTGGACGGAGTTTGCTTACAGCCGCTCGCGGTCGGGACAGATGGACGCGGCGCTGGGGCCACTGCCGCAAGCCGATATTCGGCTTACCTGCCAGGATGATGAAGGCCAGACGGTGCTGTGGAGCTACGATTTGCAGCATGCAGGCTGGCACAGTGCGTTCGTATACGAGCCTGAATTTGGTTGGAACGTGCATTGGATTGACCCGCTTCCGGGCGGCTACGGACATGTCGTGCAAGAAGGCAGACGCACCGCGAGCGGGCAGAGGGCCGTGCGTTACATCTGGTACAGCGCGGGCCAGAAAACGGTACTTTTCGAGAGCACGGGGGAAGATGAGAGCAAGCGGCTGTTCGGCAGCTACGATGGAAGCTCCCCACTATGGCGGTACGCAGCGCTGCGCATCGATCATTACTCGGAGCAGGCGTTGACGGAGCAGGAGTGGTGGCTGTTGGACCTGGGCGTTTGCCACGAGGACGGCTGCAGCCGTGAACTCCTTGAAGGACGGCCTATGTGGTCGCCAGACGGCAGACAGATGTTGCTGGAGGTGCGGGAACCGGCGACCGGACGTGTTGAATCGCGCACACGCGACCTGTATCGCGCCGGGCAGCAGGGCCAGAATGGGGTGCAGGTGGGCAGCGGCTACTCACCTTTCTGGGTGGATAGCAGCCACTACGGGTACCTGAGCACTGGAGGGGAGGGGATAGAGCTAGAGCGATGGCCAGAGCTAGAGCAAGAAGTGGTGATAGCGGCGACGGCTGATGACGTGGGATATGTCGTGGCCGAAAGCGCCGATTTTATGGCGTTGCCGGATGTGAATGGCGTGCAGCGGCTGGAGTTAGAGCGTGTGCGGGCGAGCCCGACGGATCCACGCCTGTTATTGGTGCAGGCGTCGTACCCGTCGGCGATCGGGTCTGGGAACACCGGAGCCAACTACCTTTTTAGCGTGCGCCTGGCGCCAGACTTGAAAAGTAGTGAGCAGATCAAGCTGCTGGTTGACGCAAACGGCGGTCTAACGTTTGAGCTTTCGCCAACCGGACGCTGGGTGGCGGTGAGCAGCGAGGGCGAGTGGATGTTGATCGACCTGGAGAGCGGCGAGCGTCGCTCACTGGGCGATTCCAACAGCGCCGTGGCCTGGTCGCCTGACGGCGGGTGGCTGGCGCAGTGGCGCGAGCAGTATCTGCTGCTGCACGTCCCGGCGTTGGATTATAAGCGGGTGGTGCTGCGGGATTTGTCGGGGTGCCATAGCGTGGATTGGTGAAATGTACAGCGATTTTGTAAATCGCTGCTCGAGAAACGATTTACAAAATCGTTTTAGAGCGCCGCCTGGGCCAGGAAGGACTCGCGTAATTCGCCAGCGTGGGCGGCGATGGATTGGACGACATCCGCGGCGCGATGCTTCAGGGCCTCAGCCTGCGCAGCGTCGCCGTCAGCTGCTGCCACATCGGCCAGCGCCACCAGGATGGGCCAGAGCGTGCGCTGCGAGCCGAGCGCTTCGGCCTCGGCGAGGCCCGCTTCCAGGGCCTGCCGCGCCTCGGCGCTGCGAGCCTGCGCCGCCAGCGCGCGGCCTTGCAGCAAACGTGCGTCGGGCAGGAGGAAGTGGAGGTCCCCGTCGTCGGCTCTGTCAACAAAATCACCGGCGATATCCAACGCCCGCTCCACGTCGCCTTCCGCGAGAGCGAGCTCGCCGGTAGCGATAATTGCCATCAGCCAGGCAGTGGCAAAAAAGCCGATCCTGCGCCGCGCCGCCTCATAATCTTCCATCTGGGCAAACACCTCGGCCGCCGCCTGCAGGTCGCCTTTCATCAGCAGCACGCGCACCAGAATTGCCTGTGACATTACGGCAATGAGCGGAAAATTGTTGGCTGAATAATCGACGGCCTGCGTCGCCAACGCCACGGCGTTGTCGAAATCACCCAGCAGCGCGTGCGCCCAGCCCACGTAAGCCGGCCCCGTGCCGAGCACCGTCACGTTGCCAATCCGTTCGGCGATCGCGATATTCTCCTTCATGATGGGTATCGCCAGGTC
>JAICPS010000151.1 GCA_025929715.1 Anaerolineae bacterium
GGCCAGGCGACAGGCTTTGAAATTGCCGAAAAGTTGCGGCTGCCATTCACGACCGTGCTGTCGCCGATCATGGATTTTCTAAAACGCGAGCAGATGTGCGAAGTTAAGGGTTCGGGCGGCCTGGGTTCCGGCTCCTACCAGTATGTAATCACCGCCAAAGGCTCATCCCGCGCCCGCGACCAGTTAGAGCGATCCACCTATGTGGGTCCCGCGCCCGTGCCTTATGAGGTTTATGTGGCCGCCATGCAGGCGCAGGGTGGGGGGCGTCTGCACGTGAACCAACGCATGATGCGCCAGGCGCTGGCGCACATGGTGCTCGACGAGCGCGTCTTCTCCAAGGTCGGCCCAGCCGTCAATTCAGGAAAGTCGATCTTCCTTTATGGCCCGCCCGGCAACGGTAAGACGACGATTGCCGAAAGTGTAGGGCGTTTGGTGCTGCGAGACGACATCTACATCCCTTATGCGCTATACGTTGAAGGACAAGTCGTGATGCTGTACGACGAAATCAACCACGTTGCGGCAACGACGAACGGTGATAGCAACGGCGTCAGTACCGGCAACCTGAGCGCTCACCGCATGGACGCGCGCTGGATATGCATTCAACGCCCGGTGATCATCGTGGGCGGCGAGCTGACGCTCGACGGCCTGGAGTTACAGTACGATCCCACCAACAAATTTTACGAGGCGCCTTACCAGATGAAGGCCAACGGCGGCATGTTCCTCATCGACGATTTCGGCCGCCAGCAAATTCGCCCGCGCGACCTGCTTAACCGCTGGATCGTGCCCATGGAAAAGAACATCGATTTCCTTAGCCTACACACCGGCCGTAAAATCGAAGTACCTTTCGAGCTGCTCCTCGTGTTTTCCACCAACCTGCCTCCTCGTGACCTGGTGGATGAGGCCTTCTTGCGTCGCATTCGCCATAAAATCGAAGTGCCTCCTCCCTCGTATGAGAATTATCGCGAGATACTGAAACGTGTATGCGCCCAGCGCAATATTAGTTATGACGAGAAGGCCGTTCGCTACCTGCTCCAGGAATACTATGTAAAGCCGGAACGCAAGCTGCGCGCCAACCACCCGCGTGACCTGCTTGATCAGATCGCGGATATCGCCGGTTACATGGGCGTCAATCCCGAGTTAAACAAGGAGCTGCTAGACCGCGCTGCGGAGTCTTACTTTGTAGATTTGTAGAAGGCCCATGGATTGGCTTTCCGGCCCTTTTCCGTTGATCATCGGGCATCGTGGCGCCAGCGCTGCTGCACCAGAAAACACCCTCGCAGCGTTTGGCCTCGCGGCTGAACAAGGCGCCCACGGCGTCGAGCTAGACGTGCGCCTGAGCGCCGATGGTAACGTCGTCGTCATACACGATGCCACCGTCGATCGCACCACCAACGGCGCCGGGCCTGTTTCCCGGCTCAGCGCCGCCGAGTTGCGCGCGCTGGACGCCGGAATGGGCCAGCCGGTACCCACCCTCGACGACGTATTCCAGGCGTTTGGCCCCAGTCTGCTGTACAATGTAGAATTGAAAGATTATGGTCTGTGGGGAAATGGGTTGGAAGGCGCTGTCGCCGATCGCATCGGCGCCTATCACCTGCACAATCAGGTGGTTGTCTCTTCCTTCGATCAGCTCGCCCTCCGTCGCGCTCAGCGCCACCTCTCGGCGACCACGATGACCGGAACCTTGTGGATGAGCGGGCCGCGCGCGCTGCGCCACCTTCTGGTGAGCGCGCCCGCCGATCACCCTCACTATCCGCTCGTCGACGAAGAATACATGGCCTGGGCGCGCAGCCGCAACCTCCGCGTTCACGTCTGGACCATAGACGAGCCCGACGAAGCGCGGAGGCTGGCAAACCTCGGCGTGCACGCCCTCATCACCAACAGGCCGGCTGAAATAGCTGCAATCTTGTAAGCCCATTTTGTAAATGGGCCGAACGAACTACAATTTCGTTCCACGCATGAAAGTAAAAGTCATCCTCAATCCCTACGCCAATCGATGGGGCGCCCAGGCGCATGCCCCGGCGATCCACGCCGCTTTTGCGCGTGTGGGCGCCGAATGCGATCTGATCCTGACTACCGCCCCTGTCGTCGCCACACGCGAAGCGCGCGAGGCGGCGCAGGGTTCGTATGACGCCGTGGTCGCCGCGGGCGGGGATGGGACGGTGAGCGAAGTGGTCAACGGCCTGATCCAGGCTGCCGGTAACGCGCACACACTCCCACTTGGCATATTGCCCGTCGGCACGGGCAACGATTTCAACGACATGGCCGGGCTGCCGCGCGATCTATCGGTAGCCGTGGACGTCATCGTATCTGGCAAGACCCGGCAGGTGGACGCCGGGCGCGTGTGTGGCGAGAACCCTGGCGCTGAACCCGCGTTGATCCACTATTTCAACAATAATTGCGCGCTGGCCATGGAACCGATGGTCACGATAGAGAACAACAAGATGCGCCAGCTTACGGGCAACGTGCGCTATATCGTCGCGCTGGTAAAGGCGCTCTTTAAGATGACCGCCTGGCACATGGACGTGCGCTGGGATGGCGGCGAGTATCATGGGCCGACCTACCTGCTCTCTGTCTGCAACAGCCCGCGCACAGGAGGCGTCTTCTATATGTCGCCCGAGGCGCGCATCGACGACGGCCTCTTCGATTTCGTCTACGCGCCGCAGATGCCCCGTCTGCAGGTGCTCTCAATTTTGCCGCGCCTGTTCAAAGGCACCCATATCAACCACCCTCTCGTGCAACACGGGCGCAGCGCCTGGCTAACCATCGACAGCCAACCCGGCACCCCCATCCACGCCGACGGCGAGGTAATATCAGAAGCGCAGTGCCACGTGGAATATCAAATGCTCCCCGGCAAAATCACGCTGCTCAGCCCGTAGGTCAAGTTTTCAGAACTTGACCAACCCTACATCTCCCACGTCGCGTCCCCGTAAAAATCCCCGTGATCCTTCGCCACAAACGCCTCAATCTGCTCCCACACATCTCCAAGCCGAAAGCTGGGTCCGTGCCCCGGAAAACAAATAGTATCGTCAGACCACGAAAGCACCACGTCACGCAGCGTTTGTAACGTCGTCCTGAACTGTTCGGCGTTCCAGGTTTTGCCCGGCCCGCCCTCAAAAATCGTGTCGCCGACGATGGCGCGGTTATCATTCTCGAGAACCAGGCAAATGTGATCGATCACGTGCCCCGGCGCGCGGGCCACGCGAACGGAATATTCGCCTACCTGAAAAATGTCGCCGTCGCGCAAACCGCGTTCGGCCGGCGGCTCAATTTCCTGGTGAAGCGGCCCATCGTAGGCCCACACGGGCACCCCCAGGCGGCGGCGCATGACGTCCAACGCGCCAATGTGGTCATGATGGGTATGCGACAACACAATGGCCTGAGGCCGGCTATCGCCCAGCATCTCGCCAAGCGTATCAGGCTCGGCGCCGGGATCAATCAACACGCTCTGTTTCGTGTCGGGGCAGATCAGCGCATACGTGTTCATTGGCCAGGGGCCCACGGCGCGCTGGCTCAGTTCCAGTCGGTTCACCCGCTGCTCCATTAACCTTCTTCCTCTTCGCGCAGCGATTCCAAAAAATCCCAGACCAGCTCGTTGAACTCCAGCGGCTGCTCCAGGTTGGGCAGATGTCCCGCGCCCGGAATGATCGCCAGCTCGGCATTGGGAAGCGCGTCGCGCATTTCTTCGGCGTCGGAAACGGGGATGAGCTGGTCATCTTCCCCGCACACGATCAAGACGGGCACGTCAATCTCGGCCAGGAGAGGGCGCGAATCAGGGCGCTCTTTCATCGCTGCCAGGGCGCCTACCATGCCGTTTAGCGAGGTGCTTTCCATCATTTCGCGCACGTAGTTCGCCAGTTCCTCATCCGCCTCAAAATTTTGGGGCGCCAGAATTTTGCCCAGCATGTCGTCGGCGACAATCGCCACGCCTTCCTCTTTGGCGCGCTCGGCCATGCGGTCGCGCCCTGCTCGCCCTTCCGGCGAATCCGCGCCCGCCCGCGTCGACACCAGAATTAGCGCGCCTACCCACTCGGGATACTGGCGGTAAAACTCAAAGGCCACGTACCCGCCCATCGAGTGACCGCACAGAACCACCGGTTCCTGCACGCCGACCGCCTCCAGAAGTCCCAGACAATCCTCGGCCATCAGCTGCATCGAATAAGGCTCGTCGCCCGCGTCCGACAGCCCGTGCCCGCGCAGATCGGGCGCCAGCACGCGCGCCACGTCTCGCAGGTCTTCCATTTGCGGCTCCCATAGATTACTGTTCAGTGGAAAACCGTGCAGCAACAGCAGCGTCAACCCCGCGCAGCTGTCCTGGTAGGCCAGCAGGAAATCTTCCTCGCGTGATTCAGCCATCAAGCGCCCTCCTAAATAAACGCGACGTGCTCTCAAACACCCTTTATCAGTATAAACGGGGAGTCACAGTACGGCAAGAACCACTACTTTCCCGGAAACTCCCAGCCGTACCTGCGGCCGGTTACCGGGAACGTTTCTCACCGCCCCACGCCCACGATGCCGCCAAAAGCGGCCGACATTTCGTCGTATATCGCCGCGATGCTGGCTTCGTCGCCGCGGAAGAAGTTACCGTTGGCCCGCAAAGCCATCGATTCCAGCAGCTCCTCGTCTGCATCGTCGCCAAAGGCGATGGTGAACACCGTCGCGCCCGTTCCTGACAGCGTTTGCACCGCGCTCTCGTCGTCGTGACGGAAACTGCTCGTGTCCAAGCCGTCGGTAAGAATCATCATGGCATTCGTGGTTTCCGAAGTGCCGGTGTTGCTCAGCAAATTGGCCCCGTCCGCAATCGCATCGTAAAGCGACGTGTCGCCCTGCGCTTGCAGGCCCAGCACCGTATTGATCATTTCCTCGCGACCGTCGCCCACGCGCTGGAACTTCACTAGCGACTGCGGCATGGTCGAGAAAGAGATGATGCTCAGGTAGTCGTCTTCACCCATCTGCTCGATAAACTGCACTGCCGACTGGCGCACGCTCTCCATCTTGTCCCCGCTCATGCTGCCGGAAACGTCGATGACCATCACTAGATTCACGTCCTTGCGCGCCGACTGCCACAGCTCCTGCACCGCGTAAATGGCGTCGGTCGTGGGCGGCGCGAACACGGTCTGCGGCTCGCTCAGGTCAATCCCGCGCGCTTCGTCCAGCGGCGCGCCGGCGCTCACTGCCTCGTTCACCGGTCGCAGCCCGTGCGCCACCGCCGACTGCTGCGCCGTTTCGCCCAAGAGGTACTCGCGGAACATTTGGGCCCCTTCGCGCACCCCGGCCTCGCTGCCCTCGTTCAGGCACGCCGGGTGATCGGCGATAAACGTGCCCTCAAAGGGATAGATGGGCACCACGTCCGGATCGCCGCCGCCATAGTTAACCACGTCGCTTTCATACATCACCGCCGCGCCTAGGAACTGCACGCCACGATCGCGCATTGTCTCCGCCAGCGTTCCCGTGCTGCTGCTAAACCAGGCCACCGCGCCCTCGAAAGCGCCCACCGACGCCTGCACGATGGGCTGCTGGATGTCTGCCACGTCAACGGCAGTCGTTTTAGATTCTGCGGCTTGCACGATAGCCAGCAACGTGCTGGCGCCGCTCGCCGAGAGGCCCGGATGCGTGTGCCCCAGGCGCAGCACGTCGCCAAACTGCCCGCCGCTGTAATACTCCCAAGAGCCAGGATCGGCCGCCAGGCTGCCCACGTCCAGCCAGCCCAGATCGCGACCGGGCCAACCTAACGCCTCGGCCACCGGCCTCCACATGGCGATTACCAGCGGGCTGCTGGCCACGCTCGTACAATTATTCTGGAAAGCGGCGTTTCCCTCCCGCGCCAGCACGTTCGTCCACACCTGCTGATCGGGCAACCACAGGTCCACCACCGTGCCGCTCTGGATGTCGGTCACGGCCTGACCCGCATCGGCCGACGTCAGCACCACATACACCTGCCGTCCGCCCGCGGTCTCCGGCTCTTCCTCGTTAAAGGCCGCTGCCGCCTTCTCCAGCCATGGTATCAAGCTCGAATTAGCGCTAACCTCCACCACCGTGGCATTCGGCGGCGGCCCCTCCTCCCCCAACCCAAACCCACATGCCACCGCCGGCAGCAACGCAAAGACCATCACCAAAACGCCGCGATACTTCATAAAATCCTCTTCAAAAATTCGTAAAAACTCGCGCCAATTCGATGCAACATTACCGTCCCGTGGTAATCAGCGTCATCTCCACAAAGCGGTCCTCAGCCTGAACCGCGGGATCATCCGTTTCCCAATGTGACTCCGGCGGCAGCGTGGCCGTCACGATAAAGCGCGCCTCGTCGAGCCCTTGCGACACCAGGTAATCGACCACTGACTGCGCTCGCGCCCGTGCAAACTCCAGGATCTCATCCTCGGTGTAGGGCGGATCATTGGCCGGCCAGGCCGAAGAGCCCTTCACTTCCAGCAGCAGCCCCACGCTCTGTGACATCGTGGGCACCACACACTCGTCCAGAATGCGCCGCGATTCCAGCGTCAGCTCCGTGCTGTCCGGCAGGAACACAAAGGTCCGGCAGGGCAGCACCGCCAGCGTCGCCGCGTCCTCCGTGTTCACCGTGCTCAGGTCAATGTTGGCCGAAATGGAGAACGTATCGTTGACCGGATTCCCGCTGGCCGACAGACCTGCCTGCTGCGCCGAGCGAGCCACGAAGCCGGGCTCGATGAGATCCGCGACGTCGTCATCGGGCACAGGGAGATCGGCTGCCGCCCACACGCGCCGCGCGATCTGCAACCGGCTCACCAGCGGCCGCGGGTCGCGCATCACCGCGGCGTTATCGCCCAGGTCCGCCTGCGCCACGCTCTCCAGCCACAGGCGTAAGTCCTCGGAAGCGGTCTCCGGATAGACAAACGTCCAGTCGTTGTGGCCCCATTCGGCAATTTGCGCCGCCGCCCCATCAAAATCCTCAAGCTGCTGCTTCAGCGTATCAAACCAGGCGTCGTGGAATCGCTGCACCAGGTCCGCTCGCTGGTCAATCGACTGCCGCGAAGTGACAATCGTGTCGATGACGATGCGCAGCTGGCTGGAGCTGAGCAGCGGCACGCCGCCGCTCTCTTCCGCCGCGTAGATGTCCGGCTCCCAGCCGGAGACCGCATCTGCCTGGCGCTCGTTAAAAGCAGCCACCGCATCCGCCACACTATCTTGCGGCACCAGCGTCACGTCAAAGCGCGGGTTGAGGCGAGCGATGGACAGCGCGTAATAGACGAAATACTCCCCCACGCTGCCGCGGGCAAACGAGATGCGCTTGCCCTGTAGCTCGTTGATCGTCTCGATGTCCCGTCCCCAGAGCTGGTCGGCGCCAGCGCTTTCGTCCACTATTGCCGTGATCACGCCCGGGCTGTCCAGAGCCACCGCGTCCAGCGTCGTCAACAGGCAGTCCCACTGCCCGCTTTGTAGCAGAGCGTTACGCTGCTCCTCGGAGACGTCGTAGGCCGGGTCGTCGTCCAGGAAGAAGGGAACAATGCCTAGATGAAAGCCATGCTCGATATCCGTGCCCGACATCTGCATCTGCTGCAGCGTGAAATAGCTGCCAAATGCATCCGCGCCGCAGAGGTAAGTCGGCAAATCGTCCTCCGCATCGTAGTTCGGCCCGAACACAGGCTCCGGCGAATCCAACTCTACCTGCGGCGTCGCGCCCGGCTCCCGTGTAACCTCCGCCACAGCCGTGGCCTCACCGTTGCCCGTGGTGAAGTTGCTGATGAGACTTGCGCCCACAGCCACGCACACTGCCAGCACGGCGACGCCGATGATGACGACAAAAACAACGCGTGTACGATCCATGCTCTGCATAAATCTCTCCTATCTGAGAAATCGGATGTCTTCAAAGGCATCCGATTTCTTGAGCCTACATCACTTTACGTAATTCTATACCCAAGGTTGCTCAAAACATCTCGTGCATTCTGGCCGGGAATGATCTCAAACTTCAACTCACCCGCCTCGTCACGATCAACGATCAGCTCCACCGCCTCCGGTAGCACACAATGCTTGCTGCCACGGACGCCGCCCAGCATCTCCTGGTAAGCGCCGACGGAGAAAAATCCGACGTAAAGATCGTCGCTGTCGGCCGGTAAAAATAAGACCGACGCGCTCTTCTTCGGCGGGTATACGTCGTCGCTGTCGCAAGTGATGCCGCCAATCTGCACTGGGCGGAACCGCCCGTCCAACTTGTTCAGAGGTAGCACGACGAAGTGCTCGCTCAACGCCCAGATGTCGGGAAAAGAAGACATCACCGAGCCGTCGATAATATACCAGGGTAGGTCCGAGTTGTTCTCCTTGACGTCCACTATCTTGAAGAGATGTGCACCGTGTTCGGCCGTGGTGTAACGCCCGAATTCGCCCATGATGTCCGGTACCGGCACTCGATAGCGGTTACACACTTCCTGCATCGTCGCCAGCAGCAGGCGCACGAAAGCGTGGTAGTCGAAATCAAAATCCAGCGTCATCGCCACCGGCATGCCGCCGCCAAAGTCAAAGATAGAGAGCGATGGATAACGCTGCCGTAGCCGCGCGTACAGCTCCATCGCCGGTTTGAGCCAGGCAACGAACGCCTCGCGGTCCACAATCTGGCTGCCCACCATGGCGTGGTAGAGCTTCAGCGAAAGGTTCGGCGCCGCGTCAATGTATTCAGCCGCCTTCCAGATATCCTTCAAATCCATGCCGAATCGAGAGTTCGCCTCGTCCATTTCCGTCAGGTCGGCGTGCGCCCCATAGCTTTTCTGTCGTATTCCCATGTCAAAGCTGTGCCTCGATTCCACAAACGTGGACAGCTCGTTGAGGTCTTCCAGCACTGGGATCACATTCGCGTGTTGCTCTCGCAGGCGCGCGATATTTTCCGCATAGTGCGAGCCTGCCGGCTTAAAGCCATTGCAGATGATTAGTCGCTCCGCCGGCAACAGACCGCGGTCGATCATCAGGCGCGCAATTTCTACGTCCACCGTGGACGACATCTCGTGGTGCGCCCCGGCTCCAAGGGTCGTGCGAATCACTTCCTCGGCCGCGTTCGCCTTGGACGCATAGGCATAGTAAAAGCGGCCAGCATAGCCCATGTCCGCCATGACTTCCGCAAAGACTTGTTCCATAAACGCTATCTGGCGACGGATGAGGGGTAGGTAGACGATCTCCATCGGGCTGGGAAAGTTCTGGCCCAGCGCGTTGCTCTCGGCCTCGTCGAGGAAAAATTGCGCCAGGTCCAGCCCGTCCATCTGCAGCCGCCCTTTGCGCGCCTCGAGATAGCTGTTGAACTTGTGTCCATCAGGCACGGGGGATTCCTGCTCCCAGCCGATAACCGCACTTGCCATTGTCTCTTTCCTCGTAATCGTTTGTAGCGTCGACGA
>JAICPS010000315.1 GCA_025929715.1 Anaerolineae bacterium
GAAGGATCTCACCCACTAACCCTCAAGCACCCTTACCAACACCCGCCGCCGCCGCGGCCCGTCAAAGTCATAGAAAAATAACCCCTGCGAATCGCCCAACACCAGCGCGCCGTCCTCCACAAACAACAGTTCGGAATGTCCAACCAGCGTGGCCTTAATGTGCCCGGCCGCATCGGCCGGCGTGTCAAATATATGATGAAAGTCAGTTCGCGTCGGCACCAATCGCCTCACATCCGCCACAATATCGCGCGCCGTGTTCGGATCCAGGTAGCTATTGAGCGTGATGCCCGCCGTCGTGTGCGGCACGGTGACAAAGCATACGCCGTTCGACACCCCAGTCTCACGCACTGCGTCACAAACTTGCGCCGTAATATCCGTCAAACTATCCCCCTTCGGCGTCTCGACGTGGATCGTCATATGCATAGAAACGCTATCCTTAATCCGTCATGCTGAACGGGGCCCATACATGGGCGTCTGCGAAGTGAAGCATCACCTTTAAGCCAACGTCGACCTACGAACAACCAGCTCCGGCTTAAACCTCACATACTGCGCTCGCGCAGGCCCATTGCCTGCAATCCGCTGCAGCAGCATCTTCACCGCGGTTCTACCCATCTCCGCCAGCGGCTGCCGCACCGTCGTAAGGCCCGGCCCCATATAGCGGCTCAACGGGATGTCGTCAAAGCCAACCACCGCAACGTCCTCCGGCACGCGAAGTCCCGCCTCCTCAAGGCGGTTCAGCACGCCCATAGCCATCAAATCGTTGAAGGCAAAAATAGCCGAAGGTCGTTCCGGCAGCGTAAGAAAACGCTCCGTCGCCTGCCAGCCGGTCTCCGGCAGATAATTGCCGCAAAACAACAGCCCGCCATCATCAAACGCGATGCCTTGCTCGGCAAACGCCCGGCGACAGCCACGCAGCCGCTCGTCGCTCACCGTCGAAAACGCCATACCCTGCACGATGCCAACGCGCCGGTGGCCAAGCTCCAGAAGATGCTTTGTTGCCTCATAAGCCCCGCCCTCATTGTCGATGCCTACCGCGTCCAGGCCGATATCAGGCATCTGCCGTTCGAACATCACAACCGGCGTCCCGCCCTCAATCACCGGCCCAATCTCCGCCGGCCCCATGCTGGCGCTGATGCAAATCAGGCCGTCCACTCGCCGCGCCAGCAGGTCTCGCAGGTGCGCTTCCTCTGCCGCCATCTGCCAATCCGAATCACAAAGAATGACGTTGTACCCCTCGTCAGAAGCGGAGCGTTCAATGCTATAGACAACAGAGGCAAAAAAGGGGATCTCCACGCTGGGCAGAAGCAGCCCTAGCGTCATCGTCTTGCGCCGGCGCAAACTCTGCGCAACGGCGTCCGGCCGGTAATCGAGCACAACCAGCGCCGTCTGTACCCGCTCCGTAAGCTTGGGGCTCACGTAGCGGGTACCATTGAGTACGTGACTGACGGTGGCTGTAGAAACCTCCGCCAACTCCGCCACATCGCGAATAGACGCCATAAGATTTTCTCGAAAACTGCTCAGAAAAACGATTACGTCTGGCTGTTGATTACGGTAGCAGAGTTGAGGCGGGTTGTCAATGAAATTAAGTTTTCTTAGATTGTCGCAATATTCACTGCGCCGGAAGGCTCAGCCCACAGTCGCGCCGACAGCAGCGAGAGCCACGCCCAGGCCAACGCGACCCCAATCCAGAAGCCAAGGTTGGTTCGTTATGCTTCGTTTCCGGGCGTCACTGGCTTACTGCCCTCCTGCCTCGTCAGGCCCAAACACCTGCACGATTTCGGTCTCGCCGTCCCCGACGATCTCGCGGAAGCGCTTGCTCCATTCGATAGCCTCGTCCAATGACGCCACCTCAATCACCGCCCAGCCGCCCGTCAACTCCTTTAACTCGATGAACGGGCCATCGGTCACAGTGAATTCCCCGTCGGCTAGACGGAGGCGCGTACCGTGCGATTGCACGGCGCCGGTTGTGACGACGACGCCGGCCTGGATCGCCTCGCCAATAAACTTCCCCATCTCTTCCATAAGCTCCGGGCTCGGAGGAGCGGCCGCTTCAGGGCTATTGGGGTCATAGTTGGGATCGTAAACTAGGAATTGCATCTTCATGTCTCCTTATGGTTGTTAAAAGCCGGGCTGGCTTTGTTGAATGGTTGTTACATTAAATAGTCGATTGAGAAAGCTCAATTTCGACAACGCACATGATAATTTTGCAAATTGGGGTCGTAGTCCGTTCACGCTTCAAGGTTGGCAAGCCGTCGCTCGAGAAACCGTCGCTCCGGCTCCTGTTGTGCGAGGGTCAGCGCCTGCTCATAGGAGGCTCGAGCTTCTGCCATTCTTCCCAGCCGCAGGCATAAATCGGCCCGCGCCGCGTGTGCCAGGTGGTAGTTCGCCAGGTCGCCACGCGCCAGGATGGCGTCAATCAACGCCAGGCCGGCGGCTGGGCCATCGCGCATCGCCACGGCCACGGCGCGGTTTGTCTCGATCACAGGCGAGGGAGCTACCTGCGCCAGCATATCGTACAGGCTTACAATCTGCGTCCAGTCCGTGTCCGATACGGTGGGGGCGGCTGCATGCAGCGCGGCGATAGCGGCCTGCAGCGTATACAGGCCAAACTCTCCCGACGATAGCGCCCGCTGCGCCAGCGCCGTCCCTTCGGCGATCATTTCCTGGTTCCAGAGCGAGCGGTCCTGGTCTTCTAATAGAATGAGATCGCCTTCCGGCGAGGCTCGCGCCGCGCGGCGGGATTCATGCAGCAGCATCAGCGCAAGCAGTCCCTCCGCCTCTGGCTCCGGCAACAACTCGACGAGCAAACGCCCCAGCCGGATCGCCTCTCCGGAGAGATCAGGGCGCGTCAGCGACTCTCCTGCAGAGGCGGAATATCCCTCGTTGAACACCAGGTAGATCACCTGCAACACCGTGTTCAGCCGTTCGGGTAGCTCGTCGCCAGACGGCTCCTCATAAGGGATGCCCGCGTCGCGAATCTTCGCCTTGGCGCGCACGATCCTCTGGGCCAGTGTGGGCGGGCTGGTGAGGAAGGCCTTGGCAATCTCCTCAGTTGAAAGTCCACACACCTCGCGCAGCGTCAACGCGACGCGAGCCTCCGGCGACAGCGCAGGATGGCAGCAGGTGAAGATGAGCCGCAGCCGGTCGTCGGCAATATCCTCGTCGTTCAATCCAACGGCGACGCTCGTTTCCCTATCAAGCCGGTCGGCGATATCTGCCATCAAAGCGTTAAATCGGGCGCGACGGCGTAGCGCGTCGATGGCCTTAAAGCGGCCGGTCGAAACGAGCCAGGCCCGAGGATTCGTGGGTACACCGTCGCGCGGCCATTGTTCCATCGCTACGCGAAAGGCGTCGTGTAGCGCGTCCTCGGCGAGGTCGAAATCGCCAAGTAGTCCGACTAAGGTAGCAAATATGCGGCGTGACTCCGCCCGGTAAATATGCTCCACCCGCTCGCGCACCTGTTTAGTTCTCTGCCCACGTGTCATGATGATAAGGCTATTTAGAGGCCGCGCAGAATTCTTCCCGGCATGCCCGGCCCTTCATAAACGAATCCGGTGTAGAGCTGGACCAGTGACGCGCCGGCGTCCAGCTTCTCGCGGACATCGGCAGCTGTGGATACCCCGCCAACGGCCACGATGGGTAATGCACCGCCCGTAATTTGGTGGATATTCGCGACGATAGCCGTATTACGTTCCCTAAGGGGGGCTCCGCTGATGCCCCCAGCTTCTCGGCCGGCCGGGTGATAGACCCCTTCGCGAGAGATGGTCGTGTTGGTGGCGATAATGCCGTCGGCGCCTTCAATTAAGGCAACCTGCAGAATGGTGTCCAGCTCTTTGGCGCTCAAATCGGGAGCGATCTTCAAGAGCAAGGGGCGCTGTTTGATCTGTTGCTTTTCCGTGAGCGCCTGCCGCTCTTCGATCAGCCGGGCCAAAAGTTCGCCGATATACCTCTTTCCCTGCAATTCTTGCAGACCAGGCGTGTTGGGAGAGCTAATGTTCACCGCGACGTAGTCTGTAAAGGGATAAACTGCCCGCATCGCTGCCAGGTAATCCTCGACCGCCTGGACCAGGGGCGTGGCCTTTTGCTTGCCCAGACTGACGCCAAGTACAAAGGCGCGTTCTGTGGGCAAAGCGCGTAGGCGAGGTACGACCTGCGCAACTCCTTCGCTGGGAAAGCCCATGCGATTGATGAGGGCGCCGTCACTGGGCAGACGGAAGATGCGCGGCCTGGGGTTTCCCGGTTGCGGATAAGGGGTCACTGTGCCAACTTCCACATGCCCAAATCCCAGTAATGCAAGGCCTTCTACCACCTTCGCATCTTTATCAAAACCCGCTGCAATGCCCAACACGTTTGGAAACGTCAGGCCGAAAACATTCACGGGCCGTTGTGGAATATCGCCGGCGATGCGTCGCAATAGCGACCGCCCTGAAGCAGGATGCTGGACCAACTGGAGGGCGCCTAGCGCCAGCTCGTGCACCGTTTCCGCCGGGAATCGGGATAGAAGCGGAAAAAGTCGTTTCCTATAAAGAGAGTCCATACAGTTTTGCCTTCGTGATGTCCGCCCTACCCTGGTCGCCTATCCATCGCGTTAAGTATAGCAAAGGCCATATTCTTGACATTCGCCGCGCGAAATTTTAGAATGGTGGTCAGACCGGTATGACAACCATTCCTGTCAGTCCACACACCCCAAGGCAAAATCGATGTTCACAACCATTAACAGTACTCGTGTGTCCCAGGAAGTAGTCGAACAGATCCTTGACGTGATTAACAAACGAAAACTATTGCCAGGCGACCGGCTACCCGGCGAACGACAACTCGTGAATGAATTGGGTGTAAGCCGGGCGTCGGTTCGCGAAGCCTTACGCTCGTTGGAGACCATGGGCATCATCGAAGTAAGAGCCGGTGTCGGCGCCTTCGTTCGCAATCCTGTTTCAAATATCGTTCGCCGGGCATTGCCGTCGCGCCTGCTCGTCGATCGCGAAATGCTAAAACAGTTGTACGGTCTGCGCGCCATCATCGAAACGGGTGCGGCGGCCGTTGCCGCGCAAGCAGCGACAGCAGAGGATCTGCAGAAGCTGCGACAGGCTGTGGACGATATGGAACGATGTCACGCGGCCGAAGATCTCGATGGAATGGTCGCGGCTGACATCCTACTACATCGCTCCATAATCGTGGCTACCGGCAATGACGTTCTCGTACAGGTAGTAGATAACATCGCCGACTTGTTGACCGATATGCGGCGCGTCAGCCTGAGCATCGGCCCCGGGGTGCGTAAGACCATTGCCGGCCACCGGGCTATTCTAAGAGCACTTGAGCAGCGCGATCCTGAAGCGGCGAAGAAGGCCATGGCCGATCACCTGGAGACCGTTACGGCCAAAGTGGACAGCGTCGAAATCACCAAAACCGGCGAAATCATTTATATCGATCGATAAGTAGAAATGCTGATTGAAGATAAGTTTGTCATCGATGCGCCACTGGAGGAAGCCTGGACGTTTCTGCTGGACATTCCACGGGTCAGCCAATGTGTGCCCGGTGTAAAGGAAATCGAGCAGGTCGACGAAGAGACTTATCGGGGAACCCTTTTCGTGCGGGTTGGTCCTATTGCCGCAAACTTCCAGGGTAAAGTCGTTCTGGAAGAGGTAGACGCCCCGCACCATTTACGGGCCTCAGCCCAGGCCCGCGATCAGGCGACTTCCAGCATGGCCAGTATAAACTTCTC
>JAICPS010000395.1 GCA_025929715.1 Anaerolineae bacterium
CTGGAGGCGGCGGATCAGGCCCTGCCTGATGATCTGGACACCCTGCAAAAGCATCTCGACCGGGCCCGTGGAACAGCTCGGACCAGCCTGGAACAGGCGCGCCGGGTGGTACACGCTTTGCGACCGCATTCACTGGATCAGCGATCACTGCCGGATGCGATCGAACGGACGGCCGTCCGTTGGCAGGAAGAAACCGGCATTCCCTTGACCACGACCACCACCGGCGACCCTATCCCCTTGCATCCCGATATCGAAGTGACGCTGCTGCGAGCGACCCAGGAAGCGCTTGCCAATATTCGCAAACATGCCCAGGCCACGGACGTGCAGCTCACCCTCTCGTATATGGATGACGTGGTTGTGCTGGACGTTCAGGATAATGGCGTGGCTTTCGCCGGGGCAGCGGCGTCGCCCCTGTCCGGCGGCTACGGCTTGCAGGCGATGCGCGAACGGGCCGAACAATGTGGAGGCTCAGTGGCACTGGAAAGCGAACCTGGCGAGGGCACGACGGTTGTCGTCTCTATCCCGATTTATAGCTAAGGAGCTGTCGACTACTCAAGAGTTGGCGGATTTGATGGTTGCTTATGGACAAAATCCGCATTTTGATTACAGATGATCACCCGGTTGTCCGGGAAGGGCTGTCCGGAATGTTAGCTGGCCAGTCCGATTTTGAGGTTATAGGCTTGGCCGCGGATGGCGACACGGCTGTTAAAATGCACGGCTCCCTCGCCCCCGACGTCACCCTGATGGATCTACGCATGCCCGGCCTGGATGGGGTCGGGGCAATTGAGGCGATCAAGGCCAAACAGCCGTCGGCCCGAATCATCGTCCTGACCACCTACGATTCTGACGCCGATATCCTGCGCGCTATCGAGGCCGGGGCCACCGGCTACTTGCTGAAAGATGCCCCCCGTGAAGAACTGTTCCGCGCCATACGCGCCGCCGCCAGGGGAGACTCCGTTCTGGCCCCGGCCGTCGCCGCTCGCCTCATGACCCGGATGCGTGCCCCAGCCGAAGAGAACTTGAGCGACCGCGAGATTGAAGTACTGCAATTGGTGGCCAAAGGAGCAAGCAACAAAGAAATCGGCAAAAGTCTGCACATCAGCACGGCAACGGTCAAAACCCACCTCATTCATATTTACGGCAAGCTAGGCGTGGATGACCGGACCGCGGCCGTGACCACAGCCCTGGAGAAAGGGATCATTACGCTGGCACGCTAGGCTGCGAGCGCTGGACACTACGGTTCCTGGCAGACCGGCTGGTGGCGTTGGAAGTGCTCGATTCCATCAGTCATTCGGCCGCGCCCGAGAGCGAGCGGCGTTCGCCTGCGGCTGGGCAGTCACTTCTTTGGTTTGACCCGCAAATGCAGCGGTAGCCAGTTACCAACTGACTGTACTATATGATATGAGGAAGGCCGTCTAATGACTTTCCAGGCAATCGTGCAAGCGCAGTTCGGGTTCAATCAGGCCATGAACGAACGCCTTTGGACCATCATCAAGGAGCACCTGACCGACGCACAGTTTGTGCTGACGGTGGACTACTCGCGCGGGTCGATTCGCAACCAGATTGTGCACATGGCAAACGCCCAGCATTACTGGCTCAGGGGTTTGCTGAACATGGCAGATCTTCCCGAGCTCGACGCCGAGGCGTATGCGACCCGCGAAGCGGCGCGCGCCGTCTGCCGGCAGTCCGATAATGACTGTCTCAACATCGTGCGCGGGCTGAGCGATGCCGATCTGGAACGGATACCGGACGTGTGGAGCCTGCCTGTGTGGGTGGCGCTGCTGCAACTGGCGCACCATTCCACGGATCATCGCGCTCAGATCCTCCGCGCGCTGCACGATTTCGGTGCGCCCACGTTTGAGCAGAATTTTGCCATTTATATGGAGAAGGTCACACCACCGTCGGTCCAGGATGTGATCGGGCATATCGGCGCAAAGCGGACTGAGTGGGACGAGCTGCTGAGGCAGCTTCCCGCCGGGCAGATGAATCAGCCAGTGCTGGAAGCCTGGACGGTGCGTGACGTTATCGCCATCCTGACGTGGAAAGAGCGCCGGGTGGCCGAGATCCTCGAGAATCGCGCCGTTAGCGAGGTCAGTTTCGGGCAGCTGCCGGAGGCGGAACAGGCCAGGATCCTCGAAGCGAGCCGCGCCCTGGCCCTGCCGGCGCTGCTCGACCGGCACCAGGCGGCGCACCGCGAACTGTTAGACGCGCTCCGCACGCTGAGCGACGACTATCTGAAGGCGGAACGCATCGACGGGCTGCCGCCTGACGAACCGTTCTGGAAGATCATCGCGTGGGGCACGTGGTGGAGCTATCCGACTTTCTCCGGACCGCTCCGCCAGTTGTTGAAAGAGAACCCATCAAGGCCAATTTTCGGGTAGCGTAACGGGTGCCGGCACCATGGCCAAGGTGGCCAAGATGGCCAATTTATACACTTTTTCCCGTTGGCCAACTTGCTATTTTTCCGGCGGGAGATGGCCGGGCGGCTAATGAGAACAGGACAAATTTAGGAGTGCTGACGATGGCAGATCCACTCGTTCAAGCTCTGATCGCTCACTTTGACAGCGTATTTGAAGGACCAAACGGCGACTTTCCAGCAGTACTGGAAGCCGTAGTCCTCGCCATACAACACAGCATCCTCGACTAAGCACCCCAGCTATTTCCTCATCCCCACCGCTCTCCCCCAATTGGCAGTTCACAAAATCTCCTGCGGCGCGAAATGCCGTCGTCGCCCGGGGCAGGGCCCCATCTACATATTTGATGGATACACGGCAACATCAGTCAAATATCCCCCAACTGGCGGAGCTAAATATCCCCTTCCCAGCCGATGTCGCCAGGGCGCAACGAAGGTACGATCATTTATGTATGATCAGGTTAAACTATCGCCATCCAGTGTAGATCATCATCCGCGAGGGAGAGAACAGATGGCCCGAGCGATTCCGGCTGATGGCCTCACCTGAACGACGACCGGTCAACCAAACGCTGTCGCTTACGTGAGTGACGTCCCGTAAAGCAAACAATGCACAATCCCAGGAGATACAGAATGAATGAAGCCAACGAAGAGATAATTAATACCGCTACACTGGCAGGCTTTTTAGGCGGGCTGCTGATTGGCGGCGTGGCCGGCGCCGGCGCAATGGTGCTGCTGGCCCCGCAATCAGGCAAAAAGACGCGCCGGCAGATGCGGCGCAAAGCTAGAGAGGTGCGCGAGCAAACAACCGGGACCATAGGAGGCGGCATGGCCCAGGCGCGCACGAAGGCTCACGACGTGTCGACAAGCATCGTCGAGCAAACTGAAGCGCTGCAGCAGCGCGGACACGAGGCGCTTGACGAAGGCATGGAGCGTATTGCCACGGTCGTCGAAGCCGGTAAAACAGCGGTCAAAGGTTCCTGATTAGACGGTCGAAAACAACTTCAATTCAAGAATTAACTGCCCTTTAAGGAGCGCACAAAATGAACATTCTCATATGGCTTATCATTGGCGGTATTCTCGGCTGGTTGGCCAGTAAAGTGATGCACACAGATGGCCAGCAGGGCATGATACTGAATATCGTGGTCGGTATCGTAGGCGCCCTCGTAGGCGGCTGGTTGCTCAGCCCCATGTTCGGAGCCGGCACAATTAACCAGAACAATTTCAGCGTGCCAGCACTGCTCGTTTCGTTCTTAGGCGCCATTGTCTTACTGGCAGTCTACAATGTCGCCACGCGGGGTAGGGTGCGCTAACCCCTGCCTACGTTGGCTAATAAGCACCCAGCCGTCCCGGAGACTCAAACCTACGGGACGGCATTCATTGAGGTAGAAATGACCCAACCACAAGAACCATCCGCAGAAGTCGTGATGACACAACGAGAAGAAGAGCGGGAACAACGCCTCTTCTCCTTCAAGACCTCCCAATTGATCTGGCTGGCTTTTGGCCTGGTAGAAGCGCTGATTGCTATGCGCATCGTGCTAAAGCTAATTGGCGCCAACTCCGCCAGCCTCTTCGCCACCCTTATCTACGACGTCAGTTACATATTCCTCTTTCCCTTTGAGGGATTAGTCGGCACTCCCGCCGCAGGCGGTGCCGTGCTTGAACTCTCATCGATCATCGCCCTGATGGTATACGCTCTGCTGGCCTGGGGCATTGAACGAATCGTGCGGGTCCTTTTCTATAGCCCACGCTGGTGAGTTGAGTTAACTTAGCCATGGCCATCCACTCACCTTCACACACCGCTCCCTGGACATTCAGGCGAGTCGTATGGGCCACGCTCGTACTCGTTGCCGTTGGTCTCAGCTTCTGGCTGCTTTACCGTTTTCACCAGGTACTCTTCATCTTGTTCATCGCCATCATCATGGGTACCGTGCTCAGACCCCCGTGTCCTGGCTGCAACGGCGCAGCATCCCCGGCGTAGCCGGAGTTATTCTCGTCTACCTCCTGCTTCTGGCGCTACTCATCGGCTTCGCCCTTCTGTTGGTCCCCGTCATCGTCGAGCAGACCACGACTATAGCGGCAGCCGTACCCGACAGTTATCAAAGCCAGCGCGACTGGATAGTCGGCCATCCCAATCCCCTGATTATGTAGCTCGGCAGTTCCTGCCCGCCGTCCGCCATCCTCGCCCCCCTCCTCCACCTGATCTACAATAGAAATTGTGCTAGTTGTCGGGTAGCGTAACGGGCGCGGGCAACATGACCAAGGTGGCCAAGGTGGCC
>JAICPS010000596.1 GCA_025929715.1 Anaerolineae bacterium
GGACCTCTGTCTGCCGGACGGTGTAGGATTGCTGTATGCCGCGCGCCGCTACGGGCGGAGGCTGCCGGAACGCGTGCCGGGCTCGGAGCTGGTTTATCACCTGGCACAGATGGCGGCTGTGGAACGAACCCTGGCGCTGGCGGCGTATGCTCGCGTTACCATGGTTCGCCGCGCGTGTGCTTTTGAAGCCCAATCCTTGACGGATGGTGACACAGAGCTACACAGAGATCGTTTTTCTCAGTGTAACTCTGTGTCACTTCTATGCCTTGCTTGCTATTACCCCCTGAGGCCCTTAAAATTCGTCTCTCAAAGGAGATTGAATGCGCATTCTTATCACTGGTTCCAGCGGCCAGATTGGCACGAACCTGGCTTTAGACCTGCTGGACGACGGACATTTTGTGTATGGCATCGACATTCGCCCCAACACGTGGACCGGGCGGTTTGAAACGTTGTTGCAGGACCTCAGCGTACCCTACGCTAATTTTTCCGGCGGCATTGGACACGCGCCATACCCCGAGAAGCTCGATCTGGTCGTGCATTTTGCCGCGCACGCCAAGGTCCATGAGTTGGTGGAACAGCCGGCGCGTGCTCTAGAAAATGTGACCATGACCTACAATGTGCTGGAATACTGCCGGCACAACAATCTTCCCCTGATCTTCAGCAGTTCGCGCGAAGTGTACGGGGACATCCATCGTTACATCACCGAAGAATCATATGCCGACTTTGCCTTCACCGAAAGCCCTTATTCGGCCAGCAAGATATCTGGCGAAGCCTTGATTTATGCCTATGCCCAATGTTACGGGCTGCGTTACCTGGTTTTCCGCTTTAGCAACGTTTACGGGCGCTACGACAACGACCTGGAACGCATGGAGCGCGTGGTGCCGTTGTTTATCCGCAGGATCCGCAACCGGGAACCGATCACAGTCTTTGGGCGCGAAAAGGTGCTGGACTTCACATACATCGACGACTGTGTGAGCGGCGTGCGCGCGGGCATTGAGTTGCTGGTTCAGGGAAAAGAGGGTAATCAGACCATTAACCTGGCTTATGGTCAGGGCAACAGCCTGGTCGCCATGGCGGAACTCGTGGGCGAGGCGCTGGGCGTTGAACCGAACATGACCGTAGCTGCATCACGCGTGGGCGAGGTCACCCATTACGTTGCCAATATTGGCAAAGCGCGGGCGCTACTCAATTACGCTCCGCAGACCTCGCTGCGCGAAGGCATTCACAAAGCTGCGGTATGGTGTACAGAGTGGTGGGATAAGCACCCCCAACGATGATATACGTCGACGTCTCGGCTGCGGTACACAGCCGCGCCGGGTTAGGACGCTATAGCGAGCGACTGGCGCGCACCCTGCACGAGGCGTACCCGGGACGGATTGCGCTGTTTCATAACCTGGGTCGTGAGGGGCATTTGCCTGCTTCGCTGCTGGGAATCCCACGGCGCAGCGTGCGCATCGGTTACAAGCCGTGGCGCTCGACGGTGCTATTCGCACACCTACTCTTCCTTGGCTTCAACAAGATGGTCCCCGACGCGCGGTTATTCCACAGCACGGAGCACCTGTTAATGCCGCTGCGCGGCGTTCCCACTGTGCTCACCGTGCACGATCTCATCTACAAGCTCTATCCTGAATATCACAAGCGCCTGAACTACTGGTACCTGAATCTCGCGATGCCCGTTTTTTGTCGGCGCGCCCGGGCTATCATCGCCGTTTCAGAGGCGACCAGGCGCGATATCGTGAAGTACTATGGCGTAGAGCCGTCGAAAATTCACGTCGTCTACGAAGCCGCTGCCGAGCAGTTCGCCCCGCCAAAGCCGGAGGAAGTGGCGCGTGTGCGCCAGAAATATGATCTACCAGTGCGATTTTTGATTCACCTCAGCACCGTCGAGCCGCGCAAGAACTTGCAACGGTTGCTGGACGCAGTGCAGCTCTTACGAATGGAAGATCGCGGCTTGAAGTTGGTCTTGGTCGGCAGTAAAGGCTGGCTCTACGAAGAATTCTTCGCCCGCATCCAGGCTGATGGATTGCAGGAAGTTGTGCGTGCCCTGGGCTGGGTACCGGATGCCGATCTACCCGCGGTCATCGGCGCCGCCGATCTTGCGGTGCAGCCCAGCCTTTATGAAGGGTTTGGCCTGCCTATCCTGGAACACATGGCCTGTGGGCAGGTGGTCGCCGCTAGCAATGCCGGCAGCCATCCCGAGATAGGCGGCGACGCGGCAGCCTATTTTGATCCGGCTGACGTGCGCGAAATGGCCGTGGTCATCCGTCGCCTGTTAAGCGACGAAGATGAACGGCGCCAACGCCGCGGCGCCGGTCTCGCCCAGGCGGCCCACTTCAGCTGGCAGCGCGCTGCGAGGGAGACGATGGGAGTGTATGAGAAAGTACTTGGAGAGTAAGGATTGGAGATTGACCGAACGACGTTCGGTCAATCTCCAATCTCTTCTTCTCTTCCTTATCCCCATCCTCTACCTCCTCACCCTCGCCCACTCCCTCGTCCTCGGCGATCCGACTGAGTACACGCTAGTGGCAAATGTGCTGGGTATTGCACATCCGCCCGGCTACGCGTTTATTACGCTACTGGGCAAGCTGTTCCAGACGATCATTCCTGTGGGCGCCATACCCTGGCGCATGCACTTGCTGTCGGCCTTCAGCGGCACGTTGGCGGCGTTGTTCGCCTATGGCACGCTGCGCGCCATCTTCCGGCGACAGCCGAGCGCCGGGCTACACCCACTGGGAGTGACGGCGGCCATCTTTGCCGCGCTGACCCTGGCGACCGGCGCTGACGTGTGGCAGCATGCCATCCACGCCAACCCGCACATTATCACCGCTGCCTTTCTTATGGTGAATCTTTACTTTCTTA
>JAICPS010000246.1 GCA_025929715.1 Anaerolineae bacterium
AGAAGGCCGCGGGCGCTCCCAGCCCGTCACCGTTAGCAACAACGGTCCCTTTTAGGTCCATGACGTGTAGAAAAATGCGCCGTTCGCCAGGCGGTGGTTGCAACACGCGCCAATAGGTGGCGATCGCACATGGTCCGGCGCCGTCGCTCTGAAGACAGCTCTCCGCGGGTGTGTAGCCTAAAAAAGCAATCTCACCGCCAAACTCAACGGCCGCGGCTAATCGAGGCGCCAGCTCTGGCGCTCGCCGAATTGTGTAATGAACAAAGCTGCCGGCCGTGTCGCTTACCACGCCCGCTGTCTCTAATGGCGCGCGGAGGGCGCGATCAATGGGCAAGATCGTGGGGCGCACGATGACCCTCGAGCCTTCTCCGGAAGAAGCCGGGATGAGTAAAGAGCGCTGGGGATCGAAATAACGCAAGACGAGATCGTCACGCCGCAATGTCAGATCCATGGTCGGCGAATCCATAGAATCCGGCGTCCATCCGGCCATGGCCACGTCCCGCGCTCCGGGCAATCGGTCCAGATATGCCGCTGCATCTGTCAACGCTTCCTGCCACACAAAACGTACTTCTTCGTTGGCCGGCCAGATGACGAAAATTGCCCGCGCTGACCGTATCGCATGGAAGGTCACGAGCAGCATGACCAGCAGTGGAACGCCCCATTTGTCCACGGGGGCTGTGGATAACCATCTTATTTTTGTGGATAAGTGGCCTAAATTGTGAATAACTATCGCCGGTAGGATGGTGAGAACCGGTAGGATATTGATAATACGTATGCTACTTGGCGCGTCTATAGTCACTATACTGGGAATAGCTGCCGTGAGTACCCAAAGTATAAAGAATAGGTAGCGAATATCGCTTACGTATAAAAGAGACAGCCCCAGGCAAGCATAAAAGAAGGTGGCCAGAAGGGGATCAAAAATCGGCATAGGGGCCACATTTTGCCGCCAGAGAGGATCGCCGGCAAAGCCAAAGGCACCCAGGATATCCACAGAGTTATCCACAATCGGTTGCAGGTCGCCCTGCCTCAGCGCCTGCAACGGCGCGTCAATTTCACTGATTCGAAACTCGGCAGCCGGATTGGAGATCAGGTAAATGACCAGCGGCGACGCCACCAGGGCCATCACCAACCAAAAAAGCAATACCTGCCGCCACCTTGTCTTCAGCGCCGCCGGCTTAGTTAAACCAAGCCCTACTATAAAGAATAGATAGAAGATAGGCACCGCCCGCGCCGCCATGTAGCTGTGCAAGCTGAGCCCAGCGAAGAGGCCGGCGAGAGCCCCCCGTCCCTTCCACCAAAAATAAGCCGAGAGCCCTGACAACAACGGCAGCATAATCGCGCGCAAGCCGAGGCGGCTGTAGAAGATGGGATAGAAAAGCACGGCGAGTAGGGCTGCGCTTGTGGCGGCTACGCGCATGCCGAACAGGTGGCGCGCCAGTACAAATGTCACGGCGATGCCAAGCAGACCCATGAAGGCAGCCGGCAGCCGCAGCGCCAGCGCGTTGTCGCCGATCAGCGCCACGAAGCCCGCCTGCACATAGTGGAATCCCGCTTCGTGCCCGTATGCTTCGGTGAAGTAGATAGCATGCTCGCCCGCAAGAATGGCCCGGTCGATGAGCCAGTTGGCCACCTCGTCGTGTTCCAGACCCGGCGGCGAGACGTTATTGAGGCCTATCAGGCGCAGCGCCGCGCCCACCATAAGAATAGGTAGCATCAGCCACTGCACAGGAACTCGCTCGCTCACCTTCAATCTCTAATCCCCAATCTCTAGTCCCTAATGTCCCATCCCCAATCGCGCCGCAACTGATCCGGGCAGTAGCGCCTCCAATATGCGCCGCTCCTCGTCGCCAAAGACGCGCAACAGCCACAGCCCCAGGGGATAGACGGCAAGACCCAGCAACAGTCCCAACGCCAAATGAATTTCGGCGCCCAGCGCCATGAACGCGCTCATTACCAGCGTGATTGCCAGTGGACGCCACAGCAGGCGGCCCCAGCCCACCGCAGGCATACGTTGGCGAAGGTAAACATTGAATACGATCAGCAGGACAATTTCGGAAAGTATCGTGGTTACCGCTGCCGCCCGGTAACTGAACACAGGAAGGAAAATCAGGTTTGCTGCCACGTTGAAGGTCACGCCGATGACGAAGGCACGTAGCTGCACACGTTCCTGGCCCAGGCCAAGGAGCACATAATTGGTGACACTGTTGATCCAGCCCACAGGAATTGACCAGATAACGATTTGCAGCGCAAGCGCGCCGTCGGGCAAGTACTCTGACCCGCCCAGGATGCCAATCAGCAGCGGCGCAAACAACGTGGTCACGGCAGCGATTGGTAGAGATATTAGCACCATTATTTTCACAGACATTCGGAAAGTGCGCTGCGCCTCGACGAGGTCGTTCTTTATCTGTCGTGAGATGACGGGGAAGAGGGCAAAGGTAAAGAAGCTGGGAATGACGTTGAGCGCGTTCACCCATTTATAGGCGCTGTTATACCAGCCGACGGCTTCCTCGCCATTGATCTGGCGCATCAGAGGCACGTCCACGAAGAAGAAAATGGTCGCGAGCAGATGGTTGAGCATCAACGGATAGCTGTCACCGAGCATTTGCCGCTGCAACGCAAAGCTCACCCGCCAGGGACCGCGCAACGCAAAGCGACGAAAAGCCGCCAGACCCAAAATCAGCAGCGTGATAATGTTGACGACGATGGAAACCGCTGCCAGTCCCACAAAGCCATAACCCAATACCAGGGCCACCACGCCCAGCCCGACCTTAAGAATAGTGGTCACTGTGGCAATGGCTGCCGGCGTTTCCGCTTCTTCAAAGGCATAAAACAGCCCCGTAAAACTCTGGCCTGCACCGGAGAAAATCATGCCCACCATCAGCAGCAAAATAGCGGCGATGGCTTCTGGCCCAAGTGGATTATTGCCCAGACCGACCCCCCACATATAGATAAATATCGGTGCGGCCGCTATCGTGGTGGTGATTAGACGCAGAATAACCGTGTTCAGTAGAAAGTGGCCGGCGCGACTCCTGTCCTGGGATACCTCGCGGATAACCAGGGTATTCAAGCCGAAATTAGAGACGATTTCGAACCAGCCGGCGACGGCGATGGCGTTTGCGTAGCTTCCGGCATCGGCCGGACCCAGCACACGTAAGTAGAAGGCGGCGAAGAGAAAGTCGATGGAACGGTTCAGCAGGTTCAGCAGCGTGGGCACCAGGCTGTTTTTAGCCAGGCTGCGCGTGCTATTGAGCGCTTGCTGTGGATTGTAAAAACGCCGCCAGCCCCAGACGCCGAAAGCAAACAGAATGATGATCCCGGCCATGGCGCTGGTCAGCCCACCCAGCGTAAAAGTCAGCGGGCTGTAACGAAAACGGACCGTCCAGTCTCCGGCTTGCAGCGGCACGCCGCGGAAATTGCCGTTCACGCGCAGGATTGGGTATTCCTCTTCTTGTTCGTCTGCACCCCCCTGCGGCCGCACAAACGCCTTCCAACCGGGGAAGTAACTGTCGTTAAGCACCAGCCAAGAGGGCTCGTCGACGCTGGCGCTGGCGATGACTTCGATATTAGTGTAGTTGCTGATTGTGGCGGGTTCGAGGGTTCCGGAGATTGGAGATTGGAGATTAGGGATTGGAGATTGGGTTATCTCTAATCGCCAATCTCTAATCGCCACAATCACATACTGCCGCGGGTCCAACTCCATCATCGCTGCCACCGCATCATCTCTAACGGCCGTCGCCGTTTGCGGAAGCGTGAAAGCTCGTTGGACTGCTCCCAGATTCTCGTAGACGTTGAGCCCTTCGCCCTGCCAGGCAAGCTCGTACTTGGGCAGTTCAATCGTTTCCGCCGTTACGACGTAGCGCACGCCGAGCAGGTCGAGCAGCGGCGAATTCAGGGACTCCAGGCGCGTAACAGGTTGCACCTGGTTGAACAACAGCAGGTTTTGAGGTTCGATCGCCCGCATGTATTTCACGTACTGCAGGGGAATGATCGAATCATACCCACGCACGTCCTGCAGGCGGTGAAACCAGGGAGTGTTGACCTGCAACGGCTTGTCTCCATGAGGCGTAAACGTCGTCACCCGCCACTGGCCCGGTTGCGCTTGAAGCCACTGCACCAACTGCGGCTCATAGTCGAGCAACGCCGGGTCGGCGGCGGTGTGGAATCCCCAGTTGGCAATGAGTAGATCCAGACCAACGACGACGAGAGCGAGCACAGGCCACAACGGGCGGCGGCTTCTGTCAGAATCCCTTCCGGGCAAAAAGAACGGGCAGCGGCTGACGCGCAGCACTGCGCCAGAGGCTATCAACGTCAGCGCCAGGATAAGCAGATTGCGAAACTGGTAGCTGTAAAACGCGCGGGTTGAAGCGAACGCCTCGGGCGCCCGCGCCAGGCCCAGGAAGATTCTCGCGAAAAAGGGTTCGAGTTGTGGGTAAAAAAGACGCGACAAGAATAGGCCAAGCGCCAGTAGAACACCGCCCCAGAAAGCAGCGCCGGCAAGCGCCGTCACTGCTGAAGGGCGTCCCCACAACACCAGCGGCTGCAACCAGCGCGGGAGCCGAGCGTCACTCGACCACAGGCCGCGCTGCGCCGCCCGCGGCTCTTCGCGCGTTGCAGCCAGGTAGTCCATGCCATAGCCTGCCAGCGCCGCCACGGCAAGAGACAGAGGAAATACCCAGCGAAAAGGGGAGTGCAGCTGGTTGATGCCCGGCAGTCCATAGTAGAGCAAGGCATAAAGCGGCGTGCCGAAGATGAAGGCCAGGGAAAACAGCGCCAGGATGGCGAAGAAGAGGATTGCGGAGCGTGGGCCTGCCGAGCGGCGCCGCCACGACAGGAGACCCAGAAGCACGAGCATGAGTGGCAGGATTCCGAGATAAATGCCGCCCTCGACGTAATTCTTCAGCCCCCAGTCGCTGCTTCCTGCGCCCGACGGATTAGGTTCCCCATAGGCGTTAAGCGCGAAAGGCACGCGTTCCCCGCTGAAAACGTCCAGGTAGCTGTGGTGCGCCGGGTTACCGAAGAAATTGGGAACGGCAAGGGTCAGCGCGCGACGTTCGGGGAATGCCCAGCCCAGCACCTCGGAAAGAGAAGACGCTCCCTCACGGAAATTGGCCTGGCCCACTTCAAAAAAGGGAATGAACTGGATGGCGCCTAGCATCAGGCCCATCAGCACGAGGGCCAGAAACCAACCACCGGTCTTAAACAGAGCCAGGCGCCATGGCTCAGACCACTCGGCATCCCTGCCCATCAAAGCCTGACGTCCGGCGCGCGTGAGGAGTCGCCAGGCGGCATAGGCGGCCATCACCAACAGGGTGTAGTAAGTGATTTCGATGTGTCCTGCCAGGATCTGGCATCCCAGCGCCAGCGCGCCCAGGGCTACCCAGGGTAATGTCCTACCAGCGCCACGCGGCGACATACTGGCCCGCGTCACCATTTCAAGGCAGAGCAGCAGCAACGGCAGCCAGGCGGCAGCGCCGATGATCATCGGGAACACGGCGGCGCTGACCAGCATGAAACCTGATCCCTGGAACACAAGGCCCATCAGGGCAGCGCTTGCTCGCCGCATGCGCAAAACCCGGCCGAAGAGATAAGCGAACACTCCTGCCAACCATATTTGGCTGACCGTGTACCAGCCATAGGCTTTGGCCAGGGGCACAAGCAGGAAAAAGAAGCTGAAGGGATAGTAGGCAGCGCTCTGCCCGTTCGCCAGGAAAGGCGCCCCGGCAAAGAGATGTGGGTTCCAGAGCGGAATCTCACCCGCCACCAGGCTCTCGCGGATGAACTGTCTCCACACGTAATTTTGCAGGATAAGGTCGCTGATCAGGCTATTGTGGGGCGCACCTACGCCTAGTTCGGAGGCGGCCGAGGCCCACGGCTGCCATTGAAAGAGGTTATCTACAGGCAGCATGGTACGCCCACCGAGCGTTACGTCGGCAAACAGGAAGAGCGGGAGAGCCAGAAAGGCCGCCACGATAAGGAGGTCAACTTTGAATTTGCCGAGGCGGTTCATAGAGAAACGAAGCGTGAGCTGCCGGCGCTAGGAGTGAGCACTGTGCTCGCCGCGCTCGCCCGTCGCGCCCGCTACTACGGGCTTTTCAAGCAGGGGGAGACGTTGCTCAGGCGTCAATTGCCGGTACTGCCAGAGAATCAGCCATGTACGCAGCGCGGCCTCGATCTTAATGGGGATGGTCAGCTTTGAATGGCCAATGCGACGATCTTCGAAATAAATCGGAATCTCTTTAATGCAATATCCCAGTTTTTCGGCAATATATGCCATCTCAAACTGGAAGCTGTACCCAAACGAGCTAATTCGCTCCAGGTTTATGCTCCGCAACACGTCAGCGCGCCAGCACTTAAAGCCTGCCGTGGCATCTTTCACCTTCATGTTCAGCAAAAAGCGGGAATAAACCGCATTAGCCCACCAACTGAGAAGATAGCGTCCGGTTCCCCAGCGCTCGTCAATCTGACCCCCGCCGACGTAGCGTGAGCCCACAACCACGTCACAGTCGCGAAGTTCGTAGAGCATCTGGGGAATATGTTCCGGCGAGTGCGAAAAATCGCAATCCATCTGGAAGACCACGTCCGCGCCGTGTTGTAGCGCCCACTGGAAGCCACAGATGTAGGCTGCGCCCAGTCCCTCCTTGCGTGGGCGGTGCAGAGCGAAAAGCGATCCGGGCCGTTGCACAGCCAGTTCGTCGGCAATAAGTCCCGTACCATCCGGCGAGTTATCGTCTACCACAACTGCGACCAGACCGCCTATATTGAGAGCCCACAATTCAGCCGCCATTAGCGGTAGATTATCGGCTTCGTTATAGGTGGGAATTACGACGAAAATTCCGGGCATCCGATTTCGGGCATCCGTATTCGAGTATCCGTACTGCAAACAAAAATCAGGGCTGAATCAA
>JAICPS010000304.1 GCA_025929715.1 Anaerolineae bacterium
ACGCTCGCCTTTGCCGGCAACCTCCCGGCGCTGCGCGGCATCGGACTGGGTTTTGACAGCTCAGCGTCGAGGCGCATAGCGGCACACGGCCTGGGGGTTGTACCCCGCCCCGCCAACTAGGATTGGCCGGAGAAAACACTGCTCGATCGCACCCTGGGCCAGGCGGCGCGGCACGGCAAGCTGGTGGCCTTCGCCGGTGACATCATCCTCGGACACGAGATGCACCTGGACCAGACCGTCGCGGCAATGGAGCGCAACGACCTCTCGTTCGTCTATTTCGCCCGATCACGACACCAGAAAGGCGACTGGTTCATCGCCAAGCGCCGCGCGCCACACGTCGTGCTCGGGCATCAATTTTCGCCGGCCGAAATGCTCCCGCTGGACTATCACGCTGCCGCCCACAATTGGGCGCACCTTGCCAGGGAGCACGGCATCCGCTTTTGTTACGTGAACTTCTTTCGCGTTCTGCATGCGACGGAGCCGCTGGAAAGCTTGCACTACGTCGAGCATCTGGTAGAGGCGTTGCACCAAGCAGGGTTTCACGTGATAGCCGATGTGGAGCAGCCGCTGGCGGCGACCGAGACCAGGACAACGGAACTGGCTCTGACTTCGCTGGTTCCTGCCGGGGCTGCGGCTGCCGCTGTAAGCCGCACGCTACGGCTGCCCGAAGTGGCGGCCTTGCCTCTGACCGTTGCTGCTGGAGGCGCGGCCGCGGTATTGCCGTTTCTCGAACAGGCATGGTACCGGCGCCCGGCGAATCACGACCACGGTGAGCATTACCATGATCATGATCATGTTGATCACCTTGATCACCTTGACCCTGTCTACCACCACAATCATGACGACCACCATCACGACCGATCACCGAACTTTCAAACGCTTTACCCCGCTTCTTACAGTCCCAAGCTGCTGGCGCTGGCAACGACCGCCCTGGCCCCGCTGCTGGCCTTGAGTCCGAACGCAAACGGTAGCGACCGGCTTCTTCAGCTTGCGTATCCACCAGCTGCCGCCGCGTCTCTGGCTGCCGCCACCGGCGACCTGGAATACATTCTGCGTATCGAGGACTATCGCGGTTTTGGATTGGACTGGCTTTTGCCGCTGGCCGGTGCTGCGCTGCAAATCGAGGATGGGTGGCTGCGCTGGGCGGCCGTGGCGGCGCTTTTCGCCGGTTGGGTTGCCGCGCGTAGCCGAGCAGACGGAGACCTGTTAGGCGCGCTCGACGCACCACACCCCCTGGGGCATACCCATCACATTTCAGCCGCCACACGCCTGCTCGGCGATCTGGGAATTTGGCTCGGCCCCCGTCCCGCACGTAAATGGGCCGGTATCGCGCCGCTGGCGTTGGCAGCGCGCAACGTATTTCGCCGCCAGGGACGCGAGGGCGCTGCCGCTATCGCCGGCAGTATTGGGGCTGTGACTTACGCGCTGGCCCTTTCCGCATTTCGCCAGCCCCAGCGCCATCTGGCGCTCACGGCTCGTAGCGCAGCGCCCAGCTTTGCCCTTGGCGCCGCGCTCGGTGCATTACTGGAGATTACGCCTCCATGAACCCCTTGATCGTCACGCGTAGCGGCCGCAAGCCAGGCGGCGTGCCGGGCCCTGCGCAAGAACCGCGCTACGCTGACAAATCCAGCGACAACCGCTGGCACACGATTTACGGCGACTTTGTTTATGTAGCGCCCGGACCGTTCATTTATGGGCCCGAGCTATGTTTTGAACGACTGTCCATGTGCCCACCGCTCCGGCCGCGCCAGATCGTGGCGCTTGACGGCTTCTGGCTGGCGCGCACGCCGGTTACCTACCGCCAATGGTCCGATTTTCTGCGGGAGAGCGGCTATCAGTGGCAAGGGCGCTGGTACCGTCGGGTGCACGGCTGGCGCAGCGTCATTTTGCGCGCCTTTGCGCCCACAGACGATTATCCTCCGGACCACGATAATCTACCTATTGTCGATGTGTCTCAGGCAGATGCCTATGCCTATTGCCACTGGTTATCCACACGTCTCGGCGTTCATTGCACGTTGCCCGACGAGCAGCAGTGGGAAAAAGCCGCGCGCGGGCACGAGGGCCGGAGCTATCCCTGGGGTGAAGAAGCCCCACGACCTGAAGTGCAGTGGCAGAAGCCCTTTCCGGTTGGTCTCGAAAGCTATCTATTCAGCCTGCTTGTCAAGCCTCGCCGTGAATGGGCGCGCGCCGGTTGGTACTGGCGCAACGGATATCCGCTTCCGGCCGGCGCAAACCTGCAAAATATTTCTCCCTACGGCTGCGTGGATATGAGTGGCAACATCTGGGAATGGACCTCCAGCCGTTACCATCCCGACGAGCCACGGTTCCACGTTGTCAAGGGTGGCTCCTGGGGCTACAGCGTGCACCACACCAGGTGCAACGTGCGCAGCGCGTGTAGTATCACCATTCCCAGCAGCGAGTACCACGCGCAGGGCACCGGTTTTCGCGTGGCAATCGTGGAGCAGGAGCCGTGATTGACGTTGCCGCCAAGTACGCCCACCCTGAGGTTCTCGCTTT
Source organism: Anaerolineae bacterium (assembly GCA_025929715.1). Lineage (GTDB taxonomy): Bacteria > Chloroflexota > Anaerolineae > Promineifilales > Promineifilaceae > JAAYYY01. Next base: position 2,518 of record JAICPS010000304.1, read on the forward strand.
CTGGCAGCAGTTCGGACGTAAAGGACTGCAGGTCGCCGAAGCGCGCATGATACAGCTATACGCGCCGTCTCCCGCGCGCGTTTTGGACCTAGGCTGCGGCAGCGGGCGCGCCGGCCTGGCGCTCGCGCCACGAGGCTATCGCGTCCACGGTCTGGACATCACCTGGGAAATGGTATGTGCGGCGAGAGCGGCGTACACTGGGGCTGGTTTGGTTCCTGATCTGTTACAGGCCGACGCCCGCGCTCTGCCGCTTCAGGCCAGCAGCTATGACGTGGTCGTGGTGCTGATCGCCGCGCTGCAGCACATCGCCGGGCGTCCTGTGCGACAGAAAGCGTTCGCCGAGATTGCCAGGGTTTTGCGCCCGGATGGCAGGTTGATTCTGGCGCTGGATAACGTAGCGCCGGCCCTTTATTGCTACCTATGGTGGGGTTGGCGCCGGCTCCAGAAAGGGCCCACGAACGTAAGTAAGGCGCAATCGACGGCTGCCCCTGCCGACGCTGCGCTTACAGAAAACCGCGGGCAGATGTCTGGTCTATCGTGGCATGTGCGCGGCCTACTACGCACGCTGCGCTGGCGCACCTGGACGGGCATCGTCGACGCGCTGCAGCGCGCGGGGCTGTTGCCCGGCGAACCCGGGGATACGCATATAAAACAGGTGAGCCTGCGGCCAACACCGGGAGACGTCTATTACCATATCTACGACCACGAAGAGCTGATCGCCGATGCCGCCGCCGGCGGCCTGGAGCTGTTGGGCTATCATTCAGGGCGCGAACTTGCCGAGGGGCGCGCCTTCGGGCTGCGCGCGCGGCAGTTAGACAAACAGCTTTTCTACGCCTTTGAGCGGGTTCGTGAGACGAGGACAATCGTATGATTCAAGATTCCAGGCAGATACCAATTGAGGAGGTCAGCGTCCGGTCGCCGAGACTTTCGCCAACCGCCGCGGACGTGAACCGTACTATTTTTCTCGTCAACTTCCGCAACCATCGCGACATGTACCCGCCCTTTGGCATCATGTACGTGGCCGACGCCCTGATGCAGATTGGCTTTGAGGTACATCTATTTCATGAAACGGCCGACACCGTTGACAATTTTGTCAGCCGCGTTGCGCTGGAACGTCCCCTGTTCGTTGGCTTCAGCACGATCACCGGCCCTCAACTGCGCCCGACGATTGATGCCTCGCGCAAAGTGCACGCGCTCGGTGTAACGGTGGTGTGGGGCGGTGTTCACGCGACGATCATGCCCCTGGACGTACTCAAAGAGCAGTACGTAGACTTCGTAGTTGTCAACGAGGGCGAAGAAACGGCACAGGAGTTGGCTCTGAAGTTGGCCCAGGAGCGGGATCCCGACTGGTCGACGGTTGCCGGGCTGGCCTACAAGCAAAGCGACGGCAGCCCCATCTTTCACCGCGAGCGACCTTTTATCAGCGACCTGGACCAGTACTGGCCACGTTGGGAGCTGCTGCCCGACGTATCCGCCTATCTCATTCAGAGCGGGCCCTACGATCGCGCTATTCCCGTCTATATTTCGCGCGGCTGCCCCTTCCGCTGCGGCTTCTGCTATAACGAAGTAGTCATGAAACGGACCTGGCGCCAGCATTCCGATGAATTCATCATGCGGCAAATTGAGTGGCTCAAGGAAAACCTTGATATTAATGCCGTGGATTACGCCGACGACTATCTCTTCGGGCGGATTGGCCCTATGAAGCGGCTGGTGGAGAAAGTGGGCATGCCCTGGAGCGGACAGGTGCGCGTGCAGTTGCTGAAACCAGAATTTGTACAATGGATGAACGAAACAGGCTGCCAGTGGGTCAATATAGGCGCCGAATCGGGTTCGCAGACGGTACTGGACAATATGCAGAAGGATCAGAAAGCGTGGCAGATCGAGTGGGGCATGCGCAACCTGGTCGAGGGCGCGCCGCACGTCGAAGCCAATCTATCATTCATCGTGGGACTTCCCGCCGAGACGCGAGACGAGATGAAGATCACTACAGACCTGATCGATACCTTAAGTACACTGAGCACGAACGTGCGCTGTTCGATCTGCGTCTACATGCCCTATCCCGGCACGCCCCTCTGGCCCCAGGCGCTGCAGCAGGGCTACCTGCCCCCCCAGAGCCAGGACGGCTGGTGCGACTTCGACCTCAATCGCGGCAACACACCCTGGATGGCTGATGAGGAAGCGCGCGTCATGTGCGATATCGGCGACATTCTCTTCGTCGGTCGCTCACAGGCGCACTGGCTGCTGGCGCCTTACTATCGGCTCCTGCGCTGGCGCTGGCGCAACCACTACTTCGATCATTATTGGGAAGGCGCTGTTAAACGAGCGCTGATCAATTCGCCCCTCAAACCGGCGATGGCCTGGCTAACCCAAAGGATGGTCAGCTTTAATCAGAATACACATAAGGGTCGTGTTAGCGAAGGGGCAGAGGCGTTGGGGATTGGCGATTAGAGATTAGCGACTCGTCATTCTGAGCGGTCCCATGCTGCATGGCGCGTCTTTGGAGCGAAGCATCTTTCGGACTCGGTTCAGGATGCCACACGCTCCGCAAGAACGTATGGAATCGCGCTTACTTCCGGTCCCAGGTGCAGCACATAGCCGGGCGCCATTTCGGCCAGCCGGCTGAGTACGCCCAGATGCGCCGGGATCATTTCCCGGTCCCATTGTTCTACAGCGTGCGGTAACAGGCGGCGGAGCGTTTCTGGAGGTGTTAGAGGCTGCAAGCGGTGATCGCCACCGCGCTCGATTTGTGGAAAGAAGATGCCGGCTGGCGTAGCCTGCCGGACCCACACGCCGGGCCACACCCTTTCCGCCGCAACAACCAGTTTTCGTCCCTCTGGCTGCGCGTGGATCAAAGACTTTGTCTCGGCAAAACGTCGCATGCTATCGGGGTAGGCTGCCAGCAACCCCGGATAGCTCAGAATCTGGCCATTATCGGCGACGATGGGCGAGTCGTTAGAGAGCAGCCGCCAGCCAGCCTCTAAGAGCGCCATACCTGTCGTCGTCTTGCCCGCCCCTACGCCGCCCACCAGCAGTACGGCGCGATTGTCATAAGCGGCGGCGAAGGCGTGCAGCAGAAATCTGCCCCGCCGCCGTAAGTGCGGCGACAACGCAATGGCAATGAGGTCTTCGAGCACGCCGTAGCTCTCCAGCGCCGCCTCGACGACGTGACCTTGGCTGGTTCCCTGCGCCAGGTCCAACTGTAACTGCCCATAACGCGGAAAGTGCGCGATTACGTTGCCGCCGTTTGTATAGTACTTGAGGAGGTCACCCTGGCGAAAGTGCGGCTCGCCCACCGGCGGAGCAGGTATGGTGGCGGTAACTTCCAGTGAGACGGACAGATCGGCCCTACCCGGCCAATCGTCCAATGAAGCAAAGGCAG
>JAICPS010000167.1 GCA_025929715.1 Anaerolineae bacterium
ACGGTGAGAATGAAAGGCTGTTCCCGCTCGCAGAAGGCGAAGCGGAAGTTCATCGGCTTATCGCCGAACGGCAGGTAAAAGCTGGCGCCCAGCGCGATGTTCTGGATGGTCATGATGCCGATGCCGATCGTGGGAATGCCCAGGGAGAAGCCGACTTCCAGACCCGGATCCGGGGGCGGCACGATGGACAACGCGGGCGGGTCGTTGAAGCCGTCCAGCGGCAGATAGTTGCTCAGCTCGTTGACAAATTCCAGGATGCCCTTGAACTGCACGCCAGCGAGCTGTACTGCCACGTCGACTTTTTTGCCGCCCTGTGATTTGAAGGTCACGGCGTCAAAGTCGAGCTGCACCAGCGTCAGCCCCGGCAGCAGCACCACGGCAAAGTTGGTGAGCGCGCCGTCGATCTGCATTGTCGGGGGCGTCGCTGCGTCCAACACCTTTTCCACCGTTGCCTGAAGCATAAAAGTCGCCCCTTCTTTGGGCACGAACAGGCCGGTGTCAACCAGCTCGGCCTCGGTCAGCTGCCAAGTATACGTGGTGCGCACCACGTCGCCGTCGCGCACGGTGACCAACTGTGGCACCTTGTTGGCCGTGTTGGCCGCGTTGTGAAAGACAAGGTCCTTGACGATCTGCCATAGCTCGATGCCGCCCAGAAGCTTCACACCGCTGCCGAAGATGTCCTGTGGCTTGAACTCGGCGGGGCTGTTCCCACCCGCGCCCACCATCTGCGCCGCCGGCCCGCCCACGGGACCCAGCACGCGCGACAGGCCGCTGATAGTGAGATCCGGCGCGACCAGTCCACCTGTTTTCTCTGTACCTCCGAAGGCCAGCGGAGTGGCGCTGACGACCTGGGCGAACACCTGTCCGGCGTTGCCGATAGCGTTACCCGTTCCCTGCAGGTACGTCGCCTCCAACTCAATTGTAGACGGCGCGCCATTGCCGACGAGCTGCTTCACGGCCGGGATGTCTACCTCGGCCTGGGCCATGATCGGCCAGAAATGGGGCGTATGCGAGGGCTGCGGCAGCGCGCCGAAGCTGACCCCGGTCGTTTCCAGCGACGTGTCGTCCGCTTTTGTGGGCGGCGCGAAGGCTACGGACTGGCCATTGAACGGCGCGCGCCTCCTATCTGCCGTAGCTGAAAGGCTGTTGTAAGAAGCAATGACGGCAGCAATTGAAGCCGGAGTCTCGTCCACGTTTTTGCCGACGAAGATCAGCGGCAGCGTAAACTCGCTGGCGCGCCCCTGCCAGTCTGTCGTCGCCAGGTGGAACTGGAAATCGACGATGGTAGACCCCGAGCCGGACACAACGCGTGGCCAGAACGCTTCCTGGCCCAGGCTGCCAATGGCGCTGGTGGTAGGGTCGGCCAGGTTGGGCGTGACACGCGTCTTCAGTGTGACGGTGCGAAAGGGCATCTCGCGATGGCTGTAGCTGCGCTGCGGCTGGCGTACCAGAATGAACATGCGCTGGAACAGGTAGGCCACGTATCCTGGCGTCTCCGCGTCTTCCTGGAACATGAATTTACGCTCGGTGACCTTCACCAGCGAGGCGCGGTGGCCGAAAGGAAACAGATAGCCGGCGTATACCACGCGCACGTACTGATCGCGGGCCATGGTCGCCTCGTGACGCCACTGTTCTAAGGTCAGCGAGCCGCCCGGCGGAAAGGAGGGCGGTTCCCAGTCCCCCTGTAGCCGCAACCAGGCGCCCAGCGTCGTCAGCATCACGCGCTCGGTCTCTACGGGGCTGGGGAAAAAGAAGGTCCCGAGGTGGTAATTGGACGTCAGGTGTACGATTTCGTTGCGGTCGCGGGCGTCGAGAGAATTGCGGAAGGGGTCGGGCAGGGTGGGCGGGTTGGCCGGGTCATAATGGCCCTGCAAAGCTTCGTCGTCGAAATCGGGCGACCACACCGCGCGGAGGCGCGGGTCGCCGTCGGGCCGCAGGCTGCCAAGGCGCGTGTGCCATAGCTCTGTCCAGTCGTCGCGAGTTACCGGCTGTTGCGCGTGCAGCCACTGTCCCTGGTGGTCGGGCGAAAGGATCAGGCGGTACGGCGCTTCGATTGCCGTCTGCTCGCTTTGCGGCGCCATTACTTTGGGCGGAGGCGGAATGCGCAGCAGTCGCAAGAGCAGTTCCAGTGGCGTGCAGCCGAGGGCGGGATCATAACTGCTCACCGGCGTCACGCGCAGCGGCAGGCGTGTGAGGCTGTCTAGCAGCGCGGGCAGCGTAAAATCGAACTGCTCGCCGGCGGGGATGCTGAACACCAGCCGGCTTGGCCCGGCAAGGCGGGACTGCACTCCGCCCGGCGGCGGGGGAATCTCGTCGCCACCGGGCAGCGGCGGCTGTCCCGCTTGCTGTTCGGCGGGGGTCTGGTTCATGTTGTCGCTGGCCTGGAAAAAAGCCTCTTCGGCGACGTGCTGCGGCTGGAAGTGAACGATGAGCAGGGCGCCCGGAACGCCCGTTATCCGCGCCGGCTGGCCTGGCGTTGGCGCGGTCACGAAGTCTACGTTGCGGAACTCCAGGTTAAGGACCAGTAAATCTTCGGCGCGAATGACCGTGCTTGAGAAAGACGCGAGCGGCATGGGCCTCCTTCCCCGACCCTTGAATACGCTAAATTATAGGATAAATCGCGTCTACCGTTTGTCAATAGACGATTTCCGTTTATCCCAGCGTGCTGCTCCAGCCACCATACCCAAACCCCGCGCCCTTGCTCCGGACAACCTCTCGCACCGCCGGCACCAGTCGCGAGCCGGCCTCGTGCTTGGTAACGTAAGCCCCGGCCCCATTCCGCAGCGCTTTCGCAATCACGTCGCTGGAATCGTTCATGGATAGCATGATTACTTTCGGCCGTTTCGTCAGGCCGGCCATCGCCTCCAGAACGTCGAAGCCGTTCACGTGCGGCATAGCAATATCCAGAATGACGACGTCCGGCATAAGAGCCTTGATTTTGCTCAGGGCCTCTGCGCCCTCCGCGGCCTCCCCCACTACCTCAATGTCCCCGCTGCGCTCTAGCAACATGCGAATTGACCGGCGCATGCGTACATGATCGTCGACGATCAACACGCGGATCATTCAGTTGCTCCGAAGATGTAAGACAGCATAATGACAATGTAATAAAGTAATGCTCAATAATTTCCAGTATATCACGCCGGAGAGCCACTTAAAAACAGTCGAGATCCTCCGGCATCCAACGCGTCGCGGGCGATCTGAATGGGATAATTGGGAACGTTCCTGACGAGCATTGTACGTGCAGACTGGTCGACCCGCAAGCCCCATTTGACCTATCTGCCCAAAAAATTGAGGCGGCCGGTGTCGCAGGCGCGATCCGTGCCGCCTCTGGGCGGGGAGTTAACAGCGACTGTAGCGCAAAACGTTCTTCATGCCAAAAGTCATTAAATGGTAGGGTATTTGCCCATATGTTGTCCCCGCACCACCCATTAGAATTAGGGTGGAGCAGCAGCAAACAATGTTTGACCTGGCTAAATAGAGTTGAGCCTTCCAGAATCATCAAAAACGAAGACATTATGATCAGCGTTCTGGTCGTCGACGACCACCCTGCGATTCGACGCCTCATCCGCCAGATATTGAACCAGAGCAAATCCATTCGCGTTGTCGCCGAGGCCAGCGGGGGCGAGGAGGCGCTGGCCCTGGTCACGGAGTTGGAACCCGACGTGATGACATTGGACCTGATGATGGACGACATGAACGGAATCGAGGTGCTCGCGAGGCTGAAGGAGTTCACTAATCGACCCAAGGTGATCGTGATCTCCCTTTATAGCGCCCCGCACCTGATCAATAGGGCAATGGGCGACGGCGCAGCCGCGTATATGTCTAAAAGAGAATTGAGTCCGGGGAAGCTGATCGAGCTCGTAGAATCACTCGCCGAAGATGAAAGTACGTAGCATTCCCCGCGTCACCACGCAGCTGGAATCGTTCAGAGAAGCCCCTGGCTCCAGGGGTTTCTCGCATTATGGAAAATCGATTAGAGTTGCGGTGCGTCGGGATCCGGCGGAATCGTAGCCTCCGGTGGTGGCATCGATGGGCCCGTGCGCGGAGGCGGTGGCGGTGGGTTGCTGCGCAAGTCGTTCACCAAGCGCTCCGTCTCGTGCCCAGCCACGTCGCGCGCGCCCAGACCAAAGGCCAGCGCCGCTGCTAGCGCGATAGCTCCCAGCGTGAGCCCAAAGGCGAGGTTAATGATCGTATCGGCCACGCCTAACTGCTTCAGGGCGATTGCGGCGGTAAAAATAAGCACGGCCCAGCGCGCCAGTCGCGCCGTCAGCCCTGCATACTTGCCCCCGCTACTCAAGACCAGATCGCGGGCGAGATTGGCAAGATAAAAGCCAATGGCCAGGATGACCAGCGCCAGCAGCAGGCGCCCGCCAAAGGCCAGGAAGGTGGCGATGATTTCGGCTAGGAAGTCGAACTCGACGAGCCGGGCCGCTTCCATGGCTGCAAAGAGCATGACGGCCACGAGCACGATTGTGCCCACAATCTCGGCCGGCGTGCGCGTCACAGGCATCGCCATTCCCGGCGTCGCCGGCGCGATGCGCGACAGCCCCAGGCGCTCCACGAACTGGTTGAATCCCAGGCCGGCGAGCAGATCGCTGATGATGTCGGCCACTACCCGGCCGACGAAGTAGGCGATGACGAGCAGTAATGCGGCGCCAAAGAGCGCAGGAATGGCGTTCAGGAACGTCTGCAACATTTGCGTCGCTGGCTCAGAGATAGCCTCGATCTCCAGGGCGTTGAGCGCCGCGATGATGGCTGGGATCAGGACCAGGGCGTAGACAAGCGTGCCGGCAAGCTGCGACAACGATAGGCCAAGGCCCACCCGCCGCGCCAACCGGTCCGCGCCCAGACCCCGCGCCAGCTGCGTCACCAGGCCCTTTACAACGCGCGCTAGCACGTAGCCCACCGCCAGAATGACGACGGCCGCGATCAAGTTGGGTATGAACGCGATGATGCTCGCAATGAGCTGGTTAAGCGGTTCGACGATAAAGTTGAGACCGAGACGGTCGAAGGCGGCGATCAGCGCGAACAGCATGATCAGGTAAAAGACAAATCGACCGACACTGCGTTCCACGCTGGGCTCGGCGTCGGGGCTGCTGTCCATTGCCCGCGCCACGCGGTCGTCGAGATCGGTGCGTCCAAGTAGCGCCACCACGGCACGCTCAATGAGCTTGGCGATAATGTAGCCGGCGATCAGGATGATCAACGCGATTAGCAGGTTCACAACGCCCACACCAAGTAGCGGCACGAGCGGATCAAAGAGCCGGTCAAAGAAATCCATTGTTTGTTTCTCCTATTGGCGGGTCATGCCTAGCTGGCAGATACTCTTGCGCTCTAAAGGCAGGCAACATGCAAGAGCGGGGACCATATTCCGCTTCAACCATTTAGTAGCATATCGACTTTGCAGGCTTGCTGTAGTGCCGTGGACACAGGAGGGGATATAATGTGGGATACATGTGGATAAAAGTGAGGCGGCTGCCATCGTGGGGACGAACCGTACCACCTCTAGGCAGGAGCTAACCAAAACGGTGGCGCAGAAAACGCATAGCACAAATGGTTAAGCAAGGCCGCCAGCCTGTGCGTGGCGCAAGCCGGCAGCAAACGCTATGATCGCAGGCCTAACGTCGTAACCAACACCCGTGTCGCTCCCGCCTGTTCCAACGCCCGGCGCACGGCCGTTTCGCAAGAGCCGTCGACCAGCGCGATCATGTTGCCGCCGCGTCCCGCCCCGCTCAACTTGGCGCCCAACGCGCCCGCCGCCACAGCCGCATTTACCAGCCGCTCAAGCGCCGGGCTGGAGACGGTCATCGCCTGCAACAGAGCTTGATTTTCGTTCATCAGCCGGCCCACGTCCGCGACCTCGCCGGCCTGCAAAGCGCGATGCGCGTCGCGAGCGATGCGCCCGCAGGCGGCAAAGAGCCGCTCAAAATGCGACGGAGCCTCCTGCCGGCGGCGGCGCACGTCGCCGACAACGTCGCGCGTGCTACTGCGCACACCTGTGTCGGCCACCAGCAGCGTCAGGGGGCGCACGACGCTGAAGGGCTCGATCAGGTTCTGCGGCTCCCGGCGTACGAAGTAAACCGGCTGCTCCAGCGCGACGACCGTGTTGTCAATGCCGCTTGGTGTGCCGTGGTGGATCTTCTCCACCTCGTAGGTCAGGTCCGCCACCCGCTCGTCGCGCGCCAGATCGGGCCGTCCCAGATGTTGGGCCAGGGCGCGAATAAGCGCCGCCGCAGTCGCCGCCCCGCTACCCAGCCCGCTAGCGATGGGAATGTCGCTCTGCACACGAATGTGCAGCGGCGGCAGCATGGCCAGGCCGGCCGCCTGCTGCACAAGGCGCGCGGCGGCCGCCAGTGCGTCGTCCTCCTGGCTTTCGTGGAGCCAATACTCTTCCTCCAGGTCCGGCGCGGAGATGTAGACGCCCGCTTGGTCACCGTCGCGGACCCTCGCCCAGGCCCGTACCTGCGTAACCGGTGCGGCGATTGCCGGCTGGCCGTAGACGACGGCGTGTTCGCCAAACAGAATGACTTTTCCGGGAGCGCTGGCTTCACTCACGCGCATGATTGCTCAGGGGGCCAGGTACAGGACCACGAAGACCAGCGCCGCGCCGAGGACCAGCGCGATCTGCATAGGCCGGTCGCGCAGCAGGATCTCCTCCGGCGCGCCGCCTTCGTGCCGGACGTGGATCAGGTAAAGATAGCGGAACATGCCATAGAGCACGAAAGGGATCGTCAACATCATCAGGTCGTTCTCGGGCAGCCCCTCGGCCAGGAAAGTGTAGAGGCTATAGGCCACGATGGCGCTGGTCGTAACGATGCTGATGAGCTTGTCCAACAGCTCCAGACTGTATTCGTCCAAAATGGCGCGATGGTTGCCTGCATCGGCGCCCAACAACACCAATTCATGCCGCCGCTTGCCCAGCGCCATGAACAGCGCCAGAAATCCGCCGAAAATATACAACCAGGGCGAGAAGCGCTGCACCGGGCTGATGACCGCCACGCCGGCCGCGATGCGCAGCACGAAACCGGCGGCAATGATCGAGACGTCTATCAGTACCACGTGCTTCAACCACAGCGTGTAGGCAATCTGCGAAATCAGGTAAGCGAGCAGGATCAGACCAAAGACGGGGGCCATGCTGAATCCCGCCGCCAGGCTGCTGACCGCCATCACTAGCGCTGCGCCCCCCGCGACCGACGGGCTTAAGCGTCCCGCAGGCAGCGGACGCTGCCGTTTCTTCGGATGGCGGCGGTCAACTTCAGTGTCCACCATGTCGTTTAATATGTAGACGGCGCTTGACATGAGACAGAGCAAGACGAATGCGATCAACGTGCGTATGACGCTTTCCGGGTTGAAGAGCTGGCGGTCGAAGAGCAGCGCGACAAACACGAAGCCGTTCTTGGTCCACTGTCGAGGTCGCATCGTTTGTAATAAAGCCAGGGGCAAGACGCGCTCCTTAAATTTCGGTATGATAATGGGTACTTAGCGGCGATTCTAACTGTGTTGTTCTATCCGAATGGTGTCTCAGCGGCAACATGCCAGTGGTCGCGGTTCCATATCCCCTAGTCGCGGTTTCGATACTGCGCAAGTGAGCTTTTCATGCTAAATTACTCCGATTATCGCCACATTCTATTCGAACATCGCGACGACGGCATTCTGTGGATCACGCTAAACCGCCCCGAGGTGCTCAATGCCGCCGACGCGCGCATGCACACGGAGCTGGTGGCGCTGTGGCAGACAATTGACGAGGATCCCGGCGTGCGCGTGGCCGTGGTCACCGGGGCAGGGCGCGCTTTCTCGGCCGGCGGCGATTTGCAGATGGTCGAAGACGCCCACCGCGATTATGACGAGATCGTGCGCATTCTGGACGAGGCCCGCGACCTCGTCTATAACATGCTGCGCTGCCAGACGCCCATCGTCTCCGCGATCAACGGCCCGGCCGTCGGCGCGGGACTCGTGGTGGCTCTGCTGGCCGACGTCAGCGTCGCCGCCGAAAGCGCGCGCCTGGCAGACGGCCACGTGCGCATGGGTGTCGCCGCCGGCGACCACGCCGCGATCGTCTGGCCCCTGCTGGTGGGCATGGCCAAGGCCAAATATTACCTGATGACCAGCGACTTCGTCGACGGTCGCGAAGCCGAGCGCATGGGGCTGGTCAGCCTGTGCGTGCCCGACGACGAGCTACTCGACAAGGCCCAGGCCGTGGCCGCAGACCTGGCCAACGGCCCGCGCCACGCCATCCGCTTCACCAAGCGCGCGATGAACCAGTGGCTGCTCCAGGCTGGCCCCATCTTCGACCACTCCCTGGCGCTGGAGATGCTGGGCTTCTTTTCGGATGATATGATGGCGGGGATAGAGGGGCTGCGTAAACGCCAAAAGCCGGACTTTTCGTAAAGACTTTTTTCACTGAGCTACACCGAGATCTTCACAGAGACTCACGGAATGCAATTTCTCTGTGTGTCTCTGCGCAACAGCTCCGTGTAGCTCTGTGTAAATCTGTTCTGCTATAATAAACGCTAGCCGGCATGTGGCGGCGGCGCGATTTGCTTTTCATCGTCAACATCGCTCAGCTCGAATCGACCGGCTCAGGCTATTCAGGAGCGTGCATGGCGGTGGACGAGCTGCGCATCAAGACCCTTGGTGGACTTTCAATTGAGCTGAACGACCGGCCTCTGCGCGGACTGGCCTCGCGCAAGGCCGAAGCGCTGCTGGTGTATGTGGCCTGCCACCCGCGCGC
>JAICPS010000773.1 GCA_025929715.1 Anaerolineae bacterium
ATGTGACAGTCTTGCCCTGACTTGGCGCGGACACGCTCGTAACGACAGCTACTTCTACGTCGTCAGCTAATGGCAAAGCAGTACTATCTCTCCGCGTCATGTATAATACCCCCATAACCGCACGATATCCGGCTCCTCAGCCGCTGCGAAGCTGCGCGCTGCGAAGCTGCGCCGACGCAATATCAGGAGAAGTGGGCGATGTCCTCGAGTGATAATCAGCCATCCAGCCCGTATGGCGTGAGCGATCTAACCTACAACGATTATCTGAAAGTGCCGGAACTGCTTTCCTTGCAGCAGCTCCTCTCACAGCCCCCGCACCACGATGAGATGCTATTTATCGTGATCCACCAGGCCTACGAGCTGTGGTTCCGGTTGATTCTGCACGAGCTGGAAAAATCTATCAAGCTGATGCGGGCGCAACACGTGCTGCAGGCGCACCACTTTTTGCACCGCGTGGTCACCATCATGCGCCTTCTCGTGCAGCAAATCCACGTGCTGGAAACGATGACGGCGGCAGATTTCCTGAAGTTCCGCGACCGCCTGGAGCCGGCGAGCGGTTTTCAGTCGCTGCAGTTCCGCGAGATAGAGTTCATTGTCGGCGTCAGGGATGCCCGCTACATTGATAATTTCGCGCAAAGGGAACGAGAGAAGTCGGCGCTGGAAAGGCGCCTCCGGGAGCCGAGCCTGCGCGACGCTTACTATGACCTGCTGCGCACGTTGGACTTTGATATTCCCGCCGACGTCTCCACCGCGACGCTGGAGCAGGACGAAGCGGCGCGCACGCGGCTCTTGGAAGCGCTCAAACAAATCTACCAGGACCCCATCGAGCAGGCGCCGCTGTATATGCTCAGCGAGTCGCTGGTCGATCTAGACCAGCTACTCAGCCTCTGGCGTTACCATCACGTGCTGGTCGTCGAACGCATCATCGGCAACCGCCGCGGCACCGGCGGCTCAAGTGGCGCCGCTTACCTTCGCACGACCTTAGAAAAACGGGCGTTTCCCTATTTGTGGCAGGTCCGCACCTGGCTGGAAGCGTAAATCTCCATTCCCCACTCCCACCCGAACGAAGTTCGGTCAATCTCCAATCTCCTTCCCAATCACGTCCCGCGCAATAACGATCCGCTGAATATGCGAGCTACCCTCATAAATTTGTAAGCCCTTAATATCGCGGTAGAAACGCTCCACCGGGTATTCGTTGCTATACCCACGACCACCATGCAGCAGCACCGCTTCGCCGGCAGCGCGCGCGGCGACCTCCGTGGCGAATAGCTTGGCCGTGGACGTATGCCGCGTGCTGGGCAGGCCCTGCTCCTTCGTCCACGCGGCCTTGTAGACCAGCAGCCGCGCTGCTTCGATGCCGGCGACCATGTCGGCAATCGCCGCCTGGATCATCTGGAAGTCGCCAATCCTCTGCCCAAACTGGCGGCGGCTGCGGACGAAATCGAGCGAGGCGTCCAGGCAGGCCTGCGCCAGCCCCACGGCGCCCGCGGCGACGCCCAACCGGCCGTGATCCAGCGCCGTC
>JAICPS010000243.1 GCA_025929715.1 Anaerolineae bacterium
CCGACCACGTGCACGATGCCCTGCTCGGCGTCGCCGAGCGAGTGCAGCCGGACACCGAACTCGGCGCAGTTGTTGCGCAGGGTCTGGATCTGGGTGCGGCTGGTGAGGTCGGCGATAGGCTTGTCGATGTCCAGCGTGGGAGTGTTGTGGTCCTCCGTGGCGATGGTGAGGTCCGGGCGGCGCAGCTTGCGCCCTGCCAGGCGCGTAGCGGCAGATATAGATAGGCGGCAAAGGGCAGGACAAATGCGAGGACGCCATAGAGCAGCCACCGTGGATGGCGGCGCAGCAGCGGCCCGAGAGCCGGCGCCGGCAGTAGCAGCGCTGGAAAAAGCAGCAGCAGGCTGCGATGGTGAGCAGTCGCAGCGCCCCAAACCAGCATCAACAGCAGCCAGGTGCGCCGCCCAGGATGTTGTGCCAGGCGCGCGGCTAGTAGCAGGACAGCCGCTGTCAGCAACACGCTAAAGCTGTACACTTCTGCAACGATGCTATGCAACCAGATTGTCTCCGTCGCAGCGAGCAATAGTACGCCACCGGCAGCCAGCGGATGCGCTTGCTCCGTCAGGTCGAGCAGCAGGCGGTAGATGAGTAGTAAAGCCAGAATTGACCAGAGCAGGCTGCTGAAAGAGGCGGCAGTTGCCGGAGAGACACCCAGCGAGCGCAAGATGATCGTGACGAGCGTGCTCAGTATGGTATAGAGAGGGTAGCCGGTATAGTGAACGGTGCCCGCTGTGTTTAGCGCTACCTGGATTTCACCAGTATCCAGGGTGTAGCCGTGGTCGCTACCGTTGACGGTGCGCTGGAGTGTAGCGAGGTAGAGGGTTACTATCACGACAAATGTGGCGACAGCTGGCAGCCAGCACCGCCAACGCCCTCTAACGTAGTTCTTTACCCCATTTTTCATGGCCATGACGGCCGCTTACCTTCTTGTTGTGAATTCGCCAACAATATCACTTTTGCTGGCAGACCGCGAGCAGCCCTGCTCGTATTTAACTCGCAGCCCGCTTCTTGACACAGATCACCTTTCACTCTATACTAACTTCATTCACTGAATAAACTAAGTTCTCTCTCCTGCCTATGCAGCTACGTAAGGGCAATCGCCTGCTCATCAAAGAGATAAACCGCAATCTCGTGCTGAATTTGATTAAGAAGCACGGGCCGATTTCTCGGGCGGAAGTGGCGCGGCTGTCAAATTTGAGCGCGGCGACCGTTTCGGGCATTACCGCCGAATTTATCGACAGCGACCTCGTTCGCGAGACGGGCGAGGGCGAGTCGCGCGGCGGGCGGCGTCCGGTCATGCTGCGGCTCAACCACCGCGCGCGCTTCGTCGTCGGCGTCAAACTGATGGAAACTGCGGTCACCTGCGCGCTGACGGATCTCGACGCCCAGGTGCTATACCATAGCGTGACCCCATTTGCAGGTACGGAAGCGCCGGTGACCCCCGAGACTGTCGTTGCCGCAGTGATCAAAGCCGTCGAGCAGACGATCGCCGAATCCGGCGTGGACGGAGAGCGGCTGGTGGGCATCGGCCTGGGCATGGCAGGCACCGTGGACCGCGCCGCTGGCATCGTGCGCTACTCGCCATTTTTTGAGTGGCGTAACGTGCAGTTGGCGCAGCCGATTGGCGACCATTTTCAATTACCGGTTTACCTGGAAAATGACGTGAATACACTGACCATCGCCGAGAAGTGGTTCGGCTATGGCCACGACGTCAACGATTTCGTGGTGGTCACCGTAGGTCGCGGCGTTGGCGCGGGCATCGTGGTCAATGGACAGTCCTACGGCGGCGCGTCGGGCGGTGCGGGTGAATTCGGTCACATTCCCTTATGCGCGGATGGCCAGTTGCGCACCTTGGAAGATCTGGCCTCGGACCCGGCGCTGCTGCGTGAGGCGCGGGCGGCGTTGGACCGCGAATTGCCTCGCACTGACGGGCAGCAAGGGCATCAAGATTCGTTGCTGGCGCGGGCCGAGCCGCTGACCATAGAGGCGGTCTTTGCGGCAGCCGACGCGGGCGACGCGCTGGCGCAGCAGCTGCTGGCCGATAGCGGTCGCTGGTTAGGCATCGGCATCGCTGCGCTGATCAACATCCTCGACCCGCGGCTAATCATCGTCGCCGGAGAGGGTGTGCGCGCCGGTAGCTGGCGGCTGAACGCCATGCACGAGGCCATCGAGGAGCATACGTTTGCCGGGCTGGCCGGCGACGTTGAAATCGTGGTCGAGCCGTCCGGTGATGAGACCTGGGCGCGCGGCGCGGCCTGCGTGGTGTTGGGCGACCTGTTCCGCTCGCCGGCTTACATGGAACCGCTCCGCACGCCCGGCGCTCGCCCTGCTTAGACAGTCTTTTTTTTCGTAAAACTTCGTTCATTGACTGCACAAAGTATTGTGTGGGGAAGGAGGTAGCTCCATCGACAAGAGGAATTGTTTACGGCCTTAATCTGAGAATAGTGCGTTGTGAGGTTCTGGTTTTTTAGCTCAAAGGAGGAAGAAAAGATGATTAAGAATCGATGGCTTACAGGTTTTGGTCTGCTGCTGGCGTTGCTGCTGCTGATGGCGCTGGCGGCATGTGGCGGTCAGCCCCCGGCTGACGAAGTTGAACAACCGACAGAAGAGCCGGCCGTTGAAGAGCCGGTGGACGAAGAGCCGGTGGACGAAGAGCCGGTGGATGAAGAACCAGAGGCCGAGGCGGCGACGGTAACCTACTGGCACACGATGAGCGACGCCGAGGTGGAAGCCCTCGACCAGGTCATCGCCATGTTCCAGGAAGCGCATCCCAACATCACCGTTGAGACGACGCGCTTTGCCTACGACGACTTCAAGTCCGCGCTGCTAACCGGGCTGGCAGGCGACGAAGGGCCCGACACGGCGCGGTTGGACATCATCTGGGTGCCCGAGTTTGCCGAGCTCGGCGCGCTGGTGGCGCTGGACGAAGCCATGCCCAACTTCCAGTCCATCGCCGATAACACTTTCCCCGGCCCGCTGGCGACGAACTTCTGGCAAGGTAGCTATTATGGGTTGCCCCAGGACACCAACACGCAGGTGTTGTTGTGGAACGGGGAGGTCTTTGGCGAAGCGGGTGTTGAAGCGCCGCCCGCGACGCTGGAAGAGATGCAGCAGGTGGCCTGCGACCTCAGCGAAGGGGAAGAACAGTACGGCTACGCGCTGGGCGGCACCTACTTCTGGGCGCCTGCGCCGGTCTTTTACAGCATGGGTGGGCAGGTTGTAGACGAAGCCATCACCACCGCCGACGGTTACATTAACGGTCCCGATAGCGTCGCCGCCTTCGAGATGCTGGCGGAGATGTACGAGCAGGGCTGCATTTCGCCCAATCTGCTCGGCGGCGGCATTGGCACCTCTGACGGCCACGCCACGGGCCTTTACGCCATGATTACCGATGGGCCGTGGATGGTGGACATCTACGCCAACGACTACCCCGATTTCGACGTGCAGTTCGCGCCGGTTCCCGCCGGTCCCGGCGGCAGCACCAGCTCCGTCGTCGGCGGGCAAGACGTGGTACTCTTTGAAGGCGCCGAGAACCAGGAAGCGGCCTTGGCCTGGATCGAGTTTTTGATGTCCGAAGAAGCGCAGGTAACCATGGCGCAGAGCGGCGTGATTCCCACCCTGCGCACGGTGCGCGAAAGCGCCGACCTGCCTGACTACTTCGGCGTCTTTTTGGAGCAGTTGGAAACAGCCCAGGCGCGCGTGCCGCACCCCGCCTGGGGCGACATGGACACGGCGATCAACAACGCCTTCCAACGCATGCTGGCCGGCGAGCAGACCGCTCAAGAAGCGCTGGATCAGGCTGCCGAAGAGATTAACGCGCTGTTACAATAGGGCCGAATGAATTCGACGCCTAACGCGGAAAGCATGTTAAAACATGTTCGGACACAACACTCTGAGTGCAATCCGGCATCTTTTAACATGCTTCTCTTCCCAGCCTGAGAATGCATTCTCAGGCGCGCAGGCGATCCACAGACACCAACAATGGCCGAAGCAACCTCCCACGTTCAGCAGACGAGCAAGCAGCGGCAGGAACTGTCGCTGCCTGCTCGCGCCCAGCGCCGGCTCTCACGCCAGGGCGTCGCTTACCTCTTCCTGTTGCCCGGTTTTCTCATCTTTGGCCTATTCGTCATCTACCCCATGCTCTACTCACTGCGCATCAGCTTCTACGACTGGAACGTGATCGACGCCGCGCGCAGCACGTTTGTCGGCCTGGACAATTACCGCACCTTCGTTAACGATCCCATCTTCCAACGCGCGGTGCTCAATACCGTGTCCTACGCGGCGATCACCGTACCGGCGCAAATCGTCTTTGCGCTGGTGGCGGCGATTCTGTTGGACCAGCCCCTGCGAGGCCGCACGTTTTTTCGTGTAGCGTACTACCTGCCCGTGATTACCTCCTGGGTCATCGTCACACTCATCTTCGAATTCCTCTTTAACAGCCAGGCCGGCTTCATCAACTATCTGCTGCGCGACGTGCTGCGCCTGGTAGACGCGCGGGTGCGCTGGCTGGCCGATCCCATCCTGGTGATGGTGCCCATCAACCTGCTCGGCATCTGGAAAGGCGTCGGCTGGTCGATGGTCATCCTGCTGGCGGCGCTGCAGGCTATCCCCGACGAGTTCATGGAAGCGGCGGCCGTGGACGGCGCCACGCCCTGGCAGCGGCTGCGGCACGTGGTGCTGCCGCTGCTGCGCCCCACGCTCGTCTTTCTGCTCGTCGTGCTGGTTATCGGCGGGCTCAACGTCTACATCTCCGGCCTGCTGCTCACCGACGGCGGCCAGCCACAGGGGCGCTCGCACTTTATTCTGACCCTGATGTACGCCGAGACGTTCGACCGGCTCAACTTTGGCGGCGGCGCCGCCATCAGCTATTTCCTCACCGCGCTGGTCTTCGTGGTCAGCGTGGTGCAGCTACGGCTGCTGCGCCGCCGTGTGGAGTATTGATTGATGCTGCTAAGATCGGAACGACGCTGGTACCACCTCGCCACGACCTACGCCCTTTTGCTGCTGGGCCTTCTGGTGGTGCTCGTTCCTTTCCTGTTCATGCTGTCCACGTCGTTCAAGCCCCAGCAATACACCTTTGAGTACCCGCCAAGCCTGTGGCCCGCCGAGTTCACCCTGCGCAACTACGTGCAGGCGCTGCAGCGCGACCAGTTCTATCTCTATTTCCTGAACAGCCTGCTCGTGGCTGTGGCGACCACCACCGCGACCGTATTCATCTCTTCGCTGCTGGCCTTCGCTTTCGCCCGGCTGGAATTCGCTGGCAAGAACGCGCTCTTCTACGTGTTACTAGTGGGCTTGATGATCCCACCCGTGATGCTGATCATCCCACAGTTCCTGGTCGCCAAGCGGCTGGCCCTGCTGAACACGTTCCCCGGCCTGATCGTGGTCTACATCGCCATGAACCTCTCCCTGCAGACCTTCCTGCTGCGCGGCTTCTTCGAAAGCATCCCCACCGATCTCGAGGACGCCGTGCGCATCGACGGCGGCAGCCGCTGGACCATCTTCCGTCACGTGGTGCTGCCGCTCTCGCGGCCGGGGCTGGCGACGGTGGCTATCTTCACCTTCCTGTACAGTTGGGACGAGTTCCCCTGGGCGCACGTGGCCATGAAGGAGGCCACGCGGCGCACGCTGCCGGTGGCCATTGCCCTGTTCCAAAACCAGCACCTGACGCAGTGGGGACAGGTGTTCGCCGCCTCCATCGTGGCCCTCATTCCTGTCGTCGCCGTGTTCATCTTGTTCCAGCGCCACTTCATTCGCGGCATTGCGCGCAGCGGGCTGAAAGGATAGCAGCCGGTGCAACTTGATGTCGCCTTTGCGCGCGCCTTCTACCGGCCGGGCGAGCCCGTGACGCTAACCGCAACCCGGATCGGCGGGGACAATGGCGAAGCGTCATTCCGGCTTCAAGTGCGCGTTAGCCACCTGCGACAAAGCGTGCACGAGCTGGTGCGCGACGTTGGCGCCGAGGAGCTGGCCGAAGGTGTTTCCCTCTCCCTGGCGTTGCCGCCCACCGCTCCGCGCGGCTACGGGCTCGAGCTCACGCTGCTTGATGCGCGCGGTGCGCCCCTGGCCCGGCACAGCACGTCCTTCGACGTGCTCAACCACTGGACCGAAGCGCCGCGCTACGGCTTTCTGTCAGACTTCTCGTCCGGGAGCGACGACGCGCAACAGACCATGCAGCAGCTCGCCGGCTACCACGTCAACGCCCTGCAATTTTACGACTGGATGTACCGTCACGATACGCTGCTGCCGCCGCAGGAACGGTACGCCGATCCACTTGGACGCGAACTGTCGCTGCGCACCGTGCTCGAGCTGATCGACGCCGCGCACGCCTACAATATCGCCGCGATGCCCTACACGGCGGTCTATGCCGCGTCGCCCGCCTTTTACGAGCAGCACCCGCAGTGGGGTCTTTACCACGAGGACGGCGCGCCGCACTGGTTCGCGGATGGCTTTCTGGCCTACATGGATCCGCGCCCGGATAGCGGCTGGACGCGACACCTGCTGGCGCAGTTCGACCGGCTGCTGCGCGAGACCGCTTTCGACGGCATCCACCTGGACCAGTACGGCGAGCCGCGCGTGGTTTACGGCGCAGACGGGCGCAAATTTGGCCTTGAAGCTCCGCTGGCAAAGCTGATCGGCGCCACCAAAAAGGTGGTCAACGCCCACCGATCCGACGGCGCAGTGGTCTTCAACTGCGTGGCTAACTGGCCCGTCCGCGCCGCTGCGCCCGCGCCCCAGGACCTGGTATACATCGAGGTCTGGGAGCCCTACGTGACGCTGAGCGACCTGTACCGGCTGGTCATAGACGCACAGCGGCTGGGCGGGGGCAAGCCAGATGTGTTGGCAGCCTACATCGATCCCGCCTGGGAACACAACATGCGCCTGATGGACGCCGTGATTTTTGCCGCCGGCGGCGCGCGCATCGAGCTGGGCGAGCACTGCGACGTCCTGGCCGATCCCTACTTCCCCAAACACCGGCCGATGACGCCAGAG
>JAICPS010000157.1 GCA_025929715.1 Anaerolineae bacterium
CGCCAACTCTTCACGATCCTGCCCCTCGTCGCTGCAACGGCTTATACATTATTGCTAATCGCGCTGGTCGTGCGCGGCAGCGCGCAGAGCGGGCATCGTTGGTGGTTCTCCACCGTGCTCATCGCCTCCATCCTTTGGGCTCTCTCCCTCTTCTTAATTCCGGCCTCCATGCAACCCAACGTCAGTCAGTGGCTGCTGGCAGCATCCACCGCGCTCCTCGGCGCCACCACCGCCGCCTACGTAGGATGGAATACCGAGCACCGCTGGCTGTTCATGGGCGCTGTGCCTCTGCTCCTGGCGCCCCTCTTCGACCTGCTCTGGCCCTACCCCCGCTGGTTGGAAACGCAGTTACGGGAGACCTGGCAACCTACCACGGGCACACTACTCACCCTATCGACCTGGACCGCGCTCAATCTGGCGATTCTGGGCCTTAGCTGGCGCGAATACAGCCATACCCGCCCGCCCTGGCACGCCAACCGGCTGCTCCATTGGATCGTCTTTGTGGGGGCAACCGCCTTCGGCGAGCTTCTGACCGTCATGCCCAACGTCTGGCTCTCGGCTCCTGGCCAGATATTCCGCTTCGCCGCCATTATTGGCCTCTTTCGTGCCATCACATCCCACCGTCTCTTCGACGTGCGCGCACGCCTGCGCAGAGGATTCGCCTTCACGCTCACCTCCCTCGTCTCCGCCATCCCCGCCGCCATCGTGTTCACTACTATCTTGCGGATGAGAGAATCCTTTCCCGTTCGTGACTGGCTGGCATTCTACGTCGCCGCCATGCTCGTCATCGCAGGCGGATTCGTACTCTACCAACCCATCCGCCGCCGCGTCTCTCGCATCGTTTATCGTTACCTGGTGGGCGAGGAATTTCAGGCCGGTAAGGTCGTTCGCCGCTACAGCCGGGCCATTTCCCGCACCCTCGACATGCAGCAGCTCGCCCACGAAATCGTGGGAACCATTAGCGACCTGCTGCAAACCACACGCGGCGCGCTGTTACTCGTCGGCGCCATTGAAGAGGGCTACGAAGTCGAAGTAATCCCCGGCCTCAACCACCCCCAGCACGGGCGCAAAGTGTTTGCGCCCGGCAGCCAGTTTATCGCCTCGCTTCTGGAACAACCCCAGCCGTTGCTACAGTACGACCTCGATTTCAACCCCTATTATGCCTCGCTCACCCCAGACGAACGCCAGTGGCTTGCGGAGCAGGACATGGAAGTCTACGTTCCCATCCACCACGCCGAGCAACTGGACGGGCTCATCGCGCTGGGACCCAAAGCCTCTGGCCTGGCCTATCGCGCCAACGAGCTGGAGCTGTTTCAGGTGCTCGCCGAGCAGACCGTGATCGCCTTACAAAACGCCCGCCTTTATAGCGAACTGAATCGCCAGAACGACCGCATACGTTCGCTGAACATTGATCTCCGCCAGCAGAACGAGCGCCTGGAGATTCTGGACCGCATCAAGTCCGACTTCATCACCATTGCCTCCCACGAGCTGCGCACACCGCTGACCCAGGTGAAAGGCTATGCCGACATCCTCACCCATCTCAACGAAGCCGGCCCCGTCGAGCAAAGCGAGACCCGTAGAATTATGGAGCACATCAATCGCGCGGCGGCGCGCCTGGAGAAGCTGATCACCGCCCTGCTCGACGCCAGCGAGCTCGAAACGACCGGCATGGAACTTGCCCGCATGCCGGCGACCCTGGACATGGCGTTTAATCTCGCCCTGGAACCGCTCAACGCCGCCCTGCACGAGCGCCGCATTCAGCTTAAGCGGGAAGGCGTTGGCGACATCCCACAACTGGAGGTCGACCCCCAGCGCCTGGCGCAGGCCTTCCACAACGTGCTGGGCAACGCCGTCAAGTACACGCCCGATCATGGCGTGATCACCGTCTCCGCAGCGCTCGTTCCCGGCGTAGATGGCAAACAAGACTACGTAGAAGTCGTCATCGCCGACACCGGCATCGGCATTGAGCCCCGCTACCACCAGCTCATCTTCGAAAAGTTCTTCCGAATTGGCAACCCCGAACTACATTCGACAGGCGCCACTAAGTTCAAAGGCGGCGGTCCCGGCCTCGGCCTGCACATCGCCAAAGGCGTCGTCGAAGCCCACGGCGGCCACATCTGGGTAGAATCCAGCGGCGAAGACGAAAACAACCTCCCCGGCAGCCGCTTTCACATACTGATTCCGATGAGTGCAGAGGCGAAAACGGAGATTAAGGGATTAGAGATTGAGAGATTGACCGAACTGCGTTCGGGCGAGATTGGCGATTAATCTCCCAATCTCCAATCTCTAGTCCCCATTCTCCAAATCCCCATTCTCAAACCTCAACTCCCCATCCTCCACCCCCATCACCACTCTATCCCCATCCTCAAACTCCCCCTCCAAAATGGCCATCGCCAGCGGGTCCGCCACCAGCCGTTGCAGCGTGCGCTTCAGCGGGCGCGCGCCATAGACCGGATCGTAGCCCGCTTCGGCGATATACGCCCGCGCCTCATCGCTCAGGACCAGGTCAATATTGCGCTCCGCCAGCATCTCCGCCAGCCGTCGCACCTGAATATCCACGATCTGCGAAAGATCCTCGCGGGTCAGCGCGTTAAACGTAATAATCGCGTCGATCCGGTTCAGGAATTCCGGCCGGAACTGCACCCGCAAGGCGTCCAGCGCCTTCTCCTCGCTATAATCGCGGCCCTGCAAAAACTGGCTTCCGATGTTGCTCGTCATGATCACCACCGTGTTGCGGAAATTCACCGTGCGCCCTTGCGCGTCCGTCAGCCGCCCGTCGTCCAATAGCTGCAACAGCGTGTTAAAAATCTCGGGATGCGCCTTTTCGATCTCGTCAAACAGCACCACGCTGTAAGGCCGGCGGCGCACCGGTTCCGTCAGTTGGCCGCCCTCGCCATAGCCCACGTAGCCCGGCGGCGCCCCAATGAGTCGGCTCACCGTGTGCCGCTCCTGGTACTCACTCATGTCGATGCGCACCATTGCCTCCTCGTCGTCAAACAGGAACTCCGCCAGCGCCCGCGCCAGCTCCGTCTTGCCCACCCCCGTCGGCCCCAGAAAGATAAACGAGCCAATCGGCCGGCGCCGGTCCTGCAGACCCGCCCGCGCCCGGCGGATGGCGTTAGACACCTCGCGGATGGCCTCGTCCTGCCCGATCACCCGCCGGCGCAGCCGCTCTTCCATCTTCAGCAGCTTATCCACCTCCCCTTCCATCAGCTTACTGATCGGAATACCCGTCCAGTTAGAGACGACGTGCGCGATCTCCTCGGCGTCCACTTCTTCCTTCAACAGCGCTTCCGGCCCTTGCAGCTCCGCCAGCCGCACTTCCTGCCGGTTCAGCCGCTTCTCCAGTTCCGACAGCACCCCATAGCGCAGCCGCGCTGCTTCTTCCAGGTCCATGTTACGTTCCGCCCGTTCGATCTGAATGCGCGCCTCGTCAATCTCTTCCCGGATGGCGCGCACCTCGTCGATGGCCCCCTTCTCCGTCTCCCAGCGCGCGCGCAGCGCGTTTGCCTCCTCGCGTAATTCGGCGATCTCCTGTTCCAGCGTCTGCAACCGCTCCTTGGACGCCTTGTCCCGCTCCTGCTTCAACGACTCGCGCTCGATTTCCAATTGCAGAATCTGCCGGTCCACGTTGTCCAGTTGCGGCGGCTTCGAATCAATCGACATCTTCACCCTGCTCGCGGCCTCGTCGATCAGGTCAATCGCCGCATCAGGCAGCTGCCGCTCCGTCAGGTAGCGGTGCGCTAGCGTCGCCGCCGCAATCACCGCGCTGTCCGTGATGCGCACCCCGTGATGCACCTCATAGCGCTCCTTCAACCCGCGCAAGATAGAAACCGTGTCCTCCGCCGACGGTTCGTCCACAAATACCGGCTGGAATCGCCGCTCCAGCGCCGCGTCCTTTTCAATGTGCTGGCGGTACTCATTCAGCGTCGTCGCCCCGATCATATGCAGCTCGCCGCGCGCCAGCATCGGCTTGAGCATATTGCTGGCATCCATCGCCCCCTCTGCTGCGCCCGCCCCCACCATCGTATGCAGCTCGTCGATAAACAAAATAATCCGCCCGTCGCTCTCCGTTATTTCCTTCAACACCGCTTTTAGCCGCTCCTCAAACTCGCCGCGATACTTGGCGCCGGCCACCAGGCTACTCAAATCCAATTGAATCAGGTCCTGCTTCTTCATTCCCTCCGGCACGTCGCCGCCCACGATGCGTTGCGCCAGCCCTTCCACGATAGCCGTCTTGCCCACACCCGCTTCGCCGATGAGCACCGGGTTGTTTTTCGTGCGCCGGCTCAGCACCTGGATCACGCGCCGGATCTCCTCGTCTCGCCCGATCACCGGGTCCAGCTTGCCCAGCCGCGCCAGCTGCGTCAAGTCCCGCCCATATTTCTGCAGCGCCTCATACGTCGCTTCCGGATTCTGGCTCGTCACGCGCTGGGTGCCGCGAATCCCTGTCAGCGCCGACAACACCTTATCTCGCGTCAGTCCCAGCTCGCCTAGAAAGCGCAACCCGCGCTCCCTTTCGGCCGCATTTACAATGGCCAGAAAAAGATGCTCCGTGCTAACGTACTCGTCGCGCATATTCGACGCCTCGCGCTCCGCCTGGCGCACGATCTCCGACAGCTCGCGCGACAAACCCACCTGCGACGTCGCCCCCACCGCCCGCGGCAGGTCGTCCAGCTTCTCCTGCACCTGCCGCCGCAACGCCGCGCGATCCACGCCCACGCGGTTCACAATCTGCGGCGTCACCCCCTCCGTCTGCGCCAACAGCGCCGCCAACAAATGCACCGGCTCAATCTGGCTATGATTCTCCTCCTGCGCCATCCCCTGCGCCGCCAGCACCGCTTCCTGTGCTTTCTGAGTGTACTTGTTGAGATTCATAAAGTTGATCCTATATGTTAGTGGGTTGAGATGTTTTGAACTGTAGTTGAAATGATTAATCGATGACTATGATTCAACACAACAATCATAGCCCATCAAAAAAACAGATAAATCACATTTTAAAATACCGCCACCATGTCAGATCGATATTTACTTCACATTAGAGCCACGTTAACGGCCCATCAAACCATCCAAATCGCCCAACCTCCAACCTCCAATCTCTCCTCTAGAGTACCATCTTCCCCTCCCCCCACAACCCACCACTTGCTATACTGCTCCTGTATGACTTTCAACCGGGAACACACGCTAGAACTACACCCTTCCAACGGACCCGGCGTTTCTATCGGGGGAGAGGAGCCAGAGCCTAAGCAACGGCCCTCAACCCGCACCGAACGCGTCTTGCAGGCCGTCGCCTATGCCGCCGCACGCCTGCTGCACTCCGACTCCTGGGAAGAATGCATCGAAGAGAGTCTCGGCCGCCGCGGCCATGCCACCGGAGCCGCGCAGGCCTTCCTGCTGCAAACGTCGCCCGGCGACGGCGCTCTCAACCTTAACCAGCGTTATGCCTGGCAGGCCGCCAACCTTACGCAGCCCGTCGATTTCGATACCTTGCCCCTCGCCGATTGGGCGAACGATACCTTCAGCAACTGGACCGACGAGTTGCGCCGGGGAAACACCGTTCACGGCCTCGCCGAAGAATTCCCTCCCGCCCAACGCCGCCTCCTGCAAGAGCTCGGCCTCTATTCCCTGCAGCTGCTGCCCGTCTTTGTCGGTCCCACTTGGTGGGGCCTGATTGTCCTCCACGATAGAACGCGCTCCCCCGCCTGGTCGGCCACCGAGATGGATGCCCTGCGCGTCGCCGCCGATTCGCTGGGCACTGCCATCGGCCGCCGCCAGGCCGAGTTAAAGCTGCACCATCGCAACCATGAGCTTGCCGTCCTCAACAGCGTCATCGCCGCAGCGACCACCACACTCGAACCCCATACCGTCTTGGCCACCACCTGTCGCGAACTTGCCCGCGCCTTCAAAGTGCCCCAGGCCGGCGCCGCGTTGCTCGACGAGAGCGGTCTTTATCTCGAAATCGTCGCCGAATACACCTGGGAAGACGGCGCCAGCGTGGTCGGCGCAAAGATTCCAATCAAAGGAAATCCCGCGACACAATACGTGCTACAGCACATGCAGCCCCTGGTGCTAGACGACGTGCAGAACGACCCGCGCATGGCCAGCGTGCGCGAGTTGATGCAGCGCCGGCAGGTCGCCTCCATGCTCCTCTTGCCCCTCGTCGCCGGCGACCAGGTTCTCGGCACCCTCGGCCTCGACTCCCCCAGCCCCTACCACTTTGGCGACGAAGAGGTCGCTCTGGCCATGAGCGCCGTCGCCGCCGCCAGCCAAGTGCTCGCCAAAGCGCGCCTGCTAGCCGCCGAACAAGAAAACGTAGCGCGGCTGCAAAAGATTCTCCAGTTGAGCACAACCCTGGCCGGCATTCGCGACGAGCAAACCCTTTTGCAAACACTGGTGCAAAGCGCCGTCGCCTTCGCCGGCAGCGCCATTTGCACCGCCTTTCTGGTCGATGACGCAGATCCCGACCACGAAGCCGCCGTCGTCATGCGCGCCCAACAAGGTCTCGGCGACGAGCTGCTGGGCATGCGCGCGCCCCTCGACCATCCTCTTGTGCAGCGTGCGCTCGCAATGAGCGAACCACTCATCGTGCCCGACATCGATCACCACGCGCCCGAGCTCAGGGCCTTTCTCGTGCGCCCCGACATACACTCCTTTGCCGCCTTTGCCTTCGTCGCGGAAACCGGCCCCATCGGCTTCATCACCTTCAGCGGCCTTTTCCCTCGCCGCCCGTCCGCCGCCGAAGTCAGCGCCCTAGGCCTGCTTGCCGAGCGCACCGCAGCCGCCCTGCAAAACGTGCGCCTGCTCAACGCCGTCCGCGCCCAGGCCGCCCAGCTCGCTGCCCTGCACCAGGTCGACATGGCCATCGGCGCCAGCCTGGAACCACAAGAAGTCTACCACACCATCACCCACAGCGCGGCCTCCCTGCTCCACTGCGACCTCGTCAACCTCTACCGCTGGAATGCCGATCTCGACCAGCTTGAAGGCCTCGCCACCTCCCTTCATAATGACGACTTCGCTCATTCCATGGGACGTCGTTCACCCCTTCGTAGTAACGACTTCAGTCGTTACAGCGTCAAAGGCAAAACATTCGACGGCGACAAAGAACCTCTCCTCCCCACCCTCCGCACTGCGCAACAGCCCATCGCCATCCGCGACGCGACACACGACGAGCGCGTTGCGCCCTTCTGGCGCGAGAAGTTCGGCATGCGCGCCGTCCTGCTCGTACCGCTCCTTTACCACGACAGCCTTAGCGGTCTACTGGCCTTCAACGACACCCGCCAGACCCGGCATTGGACCCCGGCCGAAATTGAGCTAGCCCAGTCCCTGGCCGCCCAGGCTGCCATCGCCGTCGCCAACGCCCGCCTGCACGACGAGACGCGCCTTCTCCTGCAGCGCAGCCGCGAGCAGACCCGCATCGTGCAGCAGGTGGTCGACTCGGTGCCCGACGGCCTGCTGCTACTCGATCCTCAGCGGCGCGTCGTCGTCGCCAATCCCGTCGCCCAGGAATTTCTGGAGCTGCTCGGCCACCAGGAAAAAGGGCGGCTGCAAAAACTGGGCGGCGTGCCTCTATCGCACCTACTGCGCCCGCCCGCCGTAGGCCGCCTCTTCCACGAGCTTGTCGTCGAACGGCCCCAATCGCGCATCTTCGAGCTCGGGGTGCAGCAAATGGAAGCCGAACCACTCGCCGGCGGTTGGGTGCTCGTGCTGCATGAAGCGACCCACGAGCGCGAGCAGCTCGCCTATCTCCAGGCCCGCGACCGGCTGGCGACCGTGGGCCAGCTCGCCGCCGGCATTGCACACGACTTCAACAATATCCTGGCCGTCATCGTGCTCTACGCCCAGACCCTCCAGCGCGCCGACGTGCCGCCCAGAGACCGCGAGCGACTGGCCGCCATTTACCAGCAGGCACAGCGCGCTACCAGCCTCATCGGTCAGATACTCGACTTCAGTCGCCGCGCCGTCGTTGAGCGCCAACCCCTCGAACTGCCTCCCTTCCTCGCCGACCTCGGGCGCATGCTTCAACGCACCCTACCCGAAACAATCTCGCTCGAATTCGACCCTAATGCCGTCTATGACGACGCCGACCGCGACCACGACCTTTACGTCGTAAACGTCGATCCCACCCGCCTGCAGCAGGCCCTGATGAACCTCGCGCTCAACGCCCGCGACGCCATGCCGCGCGGCGGCGTCCTACGCATGGCGCTCGCCCACTACGGTCCGCAATGGTCACCGCCGCTGCCCGACATGCAGCCTGGCGACTGGATCGCCATCGGCGTTTCCGATTCCGGCGCCGGTATCAAGCCCGAGGTGCTCCCGCACATTTTTGAGCCGTTCTTCACTACCAAAGGCCCCGGCCAGGGCACTGGCCTCGGGCTCGCTCAGGTATATGGCATCGTCAAGCAGCACGACGGCTTCATCGACGTCCACAGCCGGCCCGGCGCCGGTGCCACCTTCACCATCTACCTGCGCGCCTTCGCTCTACTCCCCGCCCCCGGCCCTATCCCGCAGGCAGCCCTGCACAGCGCCAACGACGAGCTGATCCTCGTCGTGGAGGACGATCCCGCCATCCAAACCGTCGTCGGCGAAATACTCGAGCTGCTCAACTATCGTGTGTTGCTCGCCTCAGACGGCGCCGAGGCGCTAACCGTCTACGGCGAAGCGCGCGACGAAATCGACCTCGTGCTCAGCGACATGGTTATGCCGCGCCTCGACGGCGCCCGCCTCCACCACGCCCTGCGCGCCCAGAACCCACAAGTCAAAATGGTCCTTTTCACCGGCTACCCCCTCGACGAAGCCGGCAAAACCTTCGTCGAAGAACAAGGCGTCGCCTGGATCCAAAAACCCTTCACCAGCGAACAACTCAACGAAACCATCCGCCGCACCCTGATGTCTTGAACCATCATTTCAATGATTCAATGACGACTACGATTAAGAACACAAAATCATAGCCAATAAAAAATTAAAAGAATCACAGTTCAAGACATCCCCACCCTCCTACTCACCCTTTCCCACCTCCACTCCCCCACGCGCTCCGGCTGGTCAAAAAAATACTCCTCCAAATACGGCTCAATCTCCATCTGCCACACATCCCC
>JAICPS010000694.1 GCA_025929715.1 Anaerolineae bacterium
CTCCCGCCACCAGGTCGTCGCGCCCGTCACCGTTCACGTCGCCGCCCAGCACACTGCTGCCAATCCAGTCGTTCTGACCCTCGGCGTTGGCGTCTTCCAGGGGACCACCTGGGCCAATCAGGGTAAGATCGGCTGGTTCCTCGGCCAGGTGGCGATAGACCTGCGCGGGTCCCGTAAATTCGTCGGCGCCAATGTCGACCATGTACAGGCCGCTGGCGCCTGCCATTGCCCTGGGTTCGCCGTCGATGTCAAATCCATATACGACGAGTCCAAAACCGGCGTCAATTATCGGTGACGATGCCATGAGATGATAATCGCCGCTCAGTTGAGGATCGACAAAGAGGTTTGTTGCCGGATCAAGTGTGAAGC
Source organism: Anaerolineae bacterium (assembly GCA_025929715.1). Classification (GTDB taxonomy): domain Bacteria; phylum Chloroflexota; class Anaerolineae; order Promineifilales; family Promineifilaceae; genus JAAYYY01. The sequence goes on from JAICPS010000694.1 coordinate 370, forward strand.
CCTGGGCATCCGTGTCATTATCAAAAAAATCATTGTAAGTGACGTCCATGGTCACATAATCGCCAGACTGTATGATGGCGACCTCATGACCCACGAAAATAGAGTTCAACACCTTTAGGCTGCTCTCCGCGCCCATCGCGCCGGTCGCCTGAATGGCGGCAAATTCGTTCGCGGCAAAGGTGCTGTTGAAGACCTGGCCCATGCTTTCATTGCCCACAGTTACGCCGCCAATGGTTGAACTCTGGTTACCGGCAATAACGCTGCTGGCGAGGGTGAACTCCGTCTCCCAGAGTGATGCGCCACCCCCTCCGCCTGCGTTCTCCGGCGTGGACACATTCTCGAGTATCTGTACGCCTTCCAGCGTGACGTCGCTTCCCGAGGCATAGATCCCCCCGCCGTCGCCTGAGCCATTTGTGCTGGCAACGTTGGCTGCAATAAGGCCGTCATTCATCGCGACAGCGCTGTCGTCTATATAAAGACCCCCACCAAAGCCCAAAAATCCGGTGATTACATTGCTCTCGATAATGTCGCTGCTTAGCGTTGCGGTGACGCTGCGCAAAGCGACCCCCGCACCTCGCGCAATCGTGTTACCGGCGACCACAACTTTGTTCCCGTCAATCGTGTTACCCTCAAACAGCACCGGCCCGCCGCCGCTTACATCCACGCCGCCGCCATAGCCATAATCACCGCTAACCTCATTGTTGGCAATGATATTGGCGGTGAGCGTCGCCCTGCTGTCTTCCAGTTGCACCCCACCGCCGTACGCATTGAGTCCATCGCCGCTGCTGAGATTATTTTCTATGCGGTTGTTTTCGAGCAGCGGCGCGCCCCGCTGTATCCAGATACCACCGCCAAGTAGCGCGGCGACATTGCCGCTGATAAAGTTGTTGCGAACGATGGCATCGCTGTCGATGATTTTCAGCCCGCCGCCATGGTTGCCCCCAAGGTCGGCCCTTCCACCGGTGATTGTGAAACCATCCAATACCGGAGCGACGGCGGCAGAATCGGGTGCGTTACCCTGGATGATTACGACCGACTGTGTGTTGTCCGCCGGGCGGATCGTCGTTACGTTAGCCGCTACGTCGCGCTTGCTGCAACTGGCGTCCCAGCCCCCCTCCAGCGTCACGCTAATCGCGACCACCAGATTCTCTGTATAGTCACCGGCAGCAACCCGAATCGTATCTCCCGGCATGGCGCCGGCAAGGGCACTACTTATCGGCGCGCCGGGCCCAGATACGACGCAAATCGTGCCCGCGTGTACGGCCGTTCCCTGAAGCAAAATGACGACCGCCAGAACAGTACAAACCAGGGTACAAAGTAGAAGAAGCGAACGGCGCAACATGATAACCCTCCCTGCAGCGGACAAGCTGCTTCAGTCAGTATACACAAGATTACGTTCTTTTCTCAAGCTCTCGCCGCGTTGCGCCTCTGTCCGATTCGTTTCTACCTGCCGTGTTGCGATAGAATGCGGCTCATTTACCACTCAAACCCTTTCTGAGCACGGATGGATGAGCGAAGCTACCAGTTCCAGAACAACAGAAGTATACGCCGTTTTACCCAACGCAACCGGTAATGCCATCTGGATGTACCCACGCCCTGCCGGCTGGACACTGCCCCATGTGCGGCTCGACGAAGCCCTGTGGATTCGGGCCACGGACAACCTCAACCGGGTGCTGCAGGCGGAACTTGGTCTGCCCGTTACCGCACTGTATTGTGCAGACTTCCGTGCTGAGGCACAGGAAGGTATTGACGAAGTCGTCTGGATAGTGGAAACCCACGGTGCAGGGACACTCCTGGGCGAAAATGCGCGCTGGTTGCGACGGCAAGATATTGCCGAGCTTTCGCTGGCACAGCCA
>JAICPS010000417.1 GCA_025929715.1 Anaerolineae bacterium
CGGCGGCGCTGATCACACCCTATCCGCAAGGCTACTTCGACGCCATCGATAGCGGCAGGCGCCTGCTATCCGCCGTGCCTCTGGCGGCCACGTGCGCCGGCCTGCGCCTGATGACGGCAGACGATTTGCGCGCCGGACGCGCCGTCAGCCCTGGCTTCACCGGACAGGCCTGGCTTGATTACCTGGGTTACACTGACGTTCCCATTCTGAGGCTGGAAGAGGCCGGGCGGCGCATCGCGCAGATTGCGCGCGCCTACACCTTTAGTTTCTTCGAGCACTGGCCCAGCGACCGTAGCGGTCATCGCGGCTCGCTGGAGCAGGCTGTGCAACACCTCGAAATGATCGACGCCGCTCTCGGGGGCCTCCTCGACGCCTGGGACGAGACTGGCTTGCTGATCATTACCAGTGATCATGGTAACATCGAAGACAAAAGCCAGCGCCAGCACACGAGAAACCCGGTGCCCACGATTCTGATGGGCGCCGAACACGCGCAACTGGCTGAGATGATCAATGATTTGACCGATATTGCTAAGGTTGTAAGAAAATATCTTGAGATAAGTGATTAGAGATTGGAGATTGAGGCAATCCCTAATCTCCAATCTCCAATCCCCCAATCCCCATGCCCATTTCCTCCGAATCCTTCCGCGACGCTCTACGCCACTTTCCGGCCGGCGTCACCGTTGTAACCATTCGCAGCGGCGAATTCATTCACGGGCTCACCGTGTCGGCTTTCGCCTCCATTTCTCCCGAGCCGCCGCTGATCATGGTAATCATCGACCAGCGGCACAGCGCTTACGAGCTGCTGGAAGAGGAGGGCGCCGTTTTCGCGGTTAATATCTTGCATCAATCCCAGATGGAGCTGTCGAACCGTTTTGCCTGGCTAAAAGACGAAGACCGGTTCGATGCCGGGGAGTGGATCACGGCCAAGACAGGCGCCCCTATACTGGCTAACGCGCTCGCCTGGCTCGACTGTACGATTGCGGGTCGCTACGTCGCCGGCACGCACACCATCTATATTGGCGAAGTTCAGGCCAGCGGCGCCCCGCGCCCTGATCAGCCCCCGCTTGTTTACTGGAATCGCGGCTACCGCCATCTCCTAATTCGCGATGAAATACAAACCCAGAAAAAGGACAACTGAGCCAGGGTGCGCCGGCTCTTTGCCTTCCTCCGCCTGCGCTGCCCACATTGTTTACAGGGCCGCATCTTTCACGGCCTGTGGCAAATGTATCCTCGCTGTCCTGTTTGCGGCATCGTCTTCGAGCGCGAACCGGGCTTTTTTATGAACGCCATTTTCTTTGGCTATGTGCTCGGTTTCCTGCTCGTGCTGCCCCTGAACGTTTTACTCTACATCTACGAGGCGCCGCCCATCTGGTTCCTGATCGGCACCCTGCTCGTGCTCACACTGCATTCCCCGCTCCTCTTTCGCTATTCGCGCGCCTTGTGGATGCAACTGGACGAAATGCTCGACCCGCGCGAAGACGAACCCCTACGAGACGATTCAATTAGATAGATCGCAGCGCGGAAACGACGTTCCGCGCTGCGATTCTCATTAACTGTGGCTGCCGTTCATCAACACGGCCTCGATGTGCTCCATGGCCCAGTCGATCTCGTCCTTCTTGATGATCAGTGGCGGGGCGAAGCGCAGGACATTCTCGTGCGTCTCTTTGGCCAGAATTCCTCGTTCCCGCAAGGCCTCGGCAAAGGGTCGCGCCGGCAGATCCAGCTCCACGCCGATCAGCAAGCCCTTTCCGCGCACCTCTACGATGTGGTCGCTTTCGATACGATCAAGACGACCCTTGAAATAGACGCCCATCTCTTGTGAGCGTTCCACAAGCTGTTCGTCCACAATCACCTTCAGCGCGCTGCGGCCGATAGCCGCGCCGAGCGGGTTTCCGCCAAAGGTGCTGCCGTGATCGCCCGGACGCATCAGTCCAAGCACCTCGCGGTCCGTGACCACCGCCGACACCGGGTAGAAGCCGCCGCTAAGCGCCTTGCCCAGGATCAGCACGTCGGGCCGCACGCCCTCATAGTCGCAGGCCAGCAGGCGCCCCGTGCGTCCCAGGCCGGTCTGGATTTCATCGGCCATAAACAGCACGTCATTGCGCCGGCAGATCTCGGCCGCCTCACGCAGATAACCTTGCGGTGGAATTACGACGCCGCCTTCGCCCTGAATCGGTTCAACCAGGAACGCAATGGTGTTGGGCGTGATAGCGGCTTCCAGCGCCGCGCTGTCTCCATAGGGAATCATGACGAAACCCGGCGTAAAGGGTCCAAAATCCTCGCGATATTGCGCTTCGCTAGAGAAACCCACGATGGTCGTCGTGCGGCCGTGGAAGTTGCCCTCGCAGACGATGATTTCTGCCTTGTCCTGCGGCACGCGCTTGATCTGGTATCCCCACTTTCGCGCCGCCTTGATCGCCGTCTCCACAGCCTCGGCGCCTGTGTTCATCGGCAGCGCCATCTCGTAACCCGTCAGCTCGCACAACGCTTCCAGAAACGGGCCCAACTGGTCATTGCGGAAGGCGCGGGAAGTGAGCGTTACCCGCTCCAGCTGCTCAATGGCTGCCTGCCTGATGGCAGGGTGTCCATGGCCCTGGTTTAATGCCGAATAGGCGCTGAGGCAGTCCAGATATTTCTTTCCCTCGACGTCATAAATCCAAACGCCGTCGGCCTTGTGCACGACGACGTCCAGAGGATGATAATTGTTGGCGCCATACTTTTGCGCCAGTTCAATGTAATATTCGCTTTTCATGCTCGTTCTCCTCGCCAGAAACTGGCTACACGTTTTCACTGTTACAATGACTGCCAAATCTAACCGCTCGTGAGCTGTGGCCGGTCTCTAATTGGGTCATCTGACCCAACCCGTGCCACCAGTGTCCAGAGCACGACGCCTCGGTTACGTATAGCCCGTCCAGAATGGAAGAAACAAAGCAGGTCGTGGAAACATGGGATAGGGCACTGCAACTTTTCAGTAAGTTGACCCTAGTCTACCTTACCGATCCAACTTTTTCACTTACAATCGCCTGTCCCTCCGGCGACTGCAGCCACGCCAGAAAGGCGCGCAGCTCTCCTTGGGGTTCCGTATTGGCTACGAAGTACAGTGGAACGGTTAGCGGATATTCCTGCGTGGCAGCGGTCGCCGGCGTGGGCGCAATGCCGTCGACGGCGACCGCTCGCACCGTATCGTCGAGCGCGCCCATCATTGTGTAGCCGATCGCGGCCTCGTCGCCGGCGATGGCCTCCAGAAGCGATTGGCCGTCGCTGTGAATTACCGTATTGATGCTGACCGGCCGCGCGCCCATCACCCGTCGCCCAAATAGCGTGCGCGATCCATCGCCGCGCTCTCGTCCGTAAGGTACGACCGCCAGGTCAGCCCCGCCCACAGCGCCCCAGTTACCAATCTCGCCGCTGAACAACCCCTGTATCTGCGCCAAAGTCAGCGACGCCACCGCATTCTGCGGATGGACCACCACCACCAATCCGTCCAACGCCACCGGGCTGAACCACGCCTCGCTGGTCTCGGGAATGTGGTGTACGAGAATGGCGTCCAACTGTTCGCTGCTCAGATCGTCAAAAAGCGCCTCGTTGTTCCCCGCCACAAAATTCACGCTCGCCCGCTCCGTTTCTACTTCGTAAGCGGAAGCCAATGCTGGCGTCAGTGGCTCCGCATTGTCGCTCACACCGACGTTCAACAGCGCTCTCGGCGCCGTCGTCGCCAGCGGCGGCGGCGTAACTCTATCGCTGCCACCGCATGCGGACAGCAGTAATAAAAGAGGCCACACCAGCCTTGTAGCCGCGATTTCCATATCGCGCCTCCGACGACGCGGTAAGAAACCGCGGCTACTAAACAACATCAAACAGCGCCAGCAACAGATAAAACGTCCCAAACGCGGCGCAGTAGGCGGCAAATGGATAGAGACTATGCTGCCGTAGCCAGGACAGCAGGAAATGGATACACAAATAGCCCGTGAGCGCGGATGCCAGAAATGTGACGATATAAACCATCAGCTGCCCATCCAGGCCCGCTTGTTGGATGTCCAATACCGCCAGCAGGCCCGCCCCGGCAATTGCCGGCACACCCAGCAGAAAGCTGAACCGCGCCGCCGCCTCGCGGTCCAGCCCGCGCCACAACCCGCCCGCAATCGTGCTGCCACTGCGCGAAATACCGGGAAAGAGGGCCAGCATCTGGAAAATGCCGACAGCCAGCGCATCCAGGCCGTTCATCTCACTGATCTTGACGTCCCCCGAGAGCATCCGCTCCCCGATAACCAGCAAGATGGCTGTGATCAGCAGCAACGCGGCAGCGTATATTGGCCGGGCGAACATCTCTTCAAAAAAATCCTCCAACAGCAGTCCGGCCGCCGCGGCGGGTATCGAGCCCAGAATGATATACCAGCCCAGGCGCGAATCTGCCTCTTGCAGCGGCTTCCC
>JAICPS010000603.1 GCA_025929715.1 Anaerolineae bacterium
CGTTGGCAAAGTAGAGCAAGGCGAGTACGGCTGTCAGCGAGCCGTACAGTAAGGTCCGCTTGATGATTATGTCGATGTCGTATAGCCGGTATTTAAAGATGGCAATGGCCACAGCGATTGGCATGGCTGTCAGAGAGAGGACTTGCAGCGCAACCCCGAACATGAGAATTTCAGGCCCCCCGTAGACCTGAAAAACAAAGGCAAAAGGAAAAAAGGTCGCGGCATACACAAACCACTTAAGCTGCTGGCGCTCGTCTCCGCTCGCCCGTCGCAACCGTAAGAGTAGAGAGATGCCCGCTGCTCCCAAACACAACGCTTGCAGTATCCCCGCTATGGTCATGATCGGCTCCAGGACTGCCCAGAACCTTTCATCGATCCCGATCGGATTGTCAAGAAACGGTAAGAGTTCAATAGGGCCAGGCTTCAATGTGGCCAAAGGAACATACAAGAATGCTGCAAATACCGATATCCAGGCCACCTTGCGCCAGGATAACGAAACGGGGCGACCATCAGGAAACCACAAGAACAATAAGGTAATACCCGTAATGGCGAATCTAGAAGCCTGCGAGGTACGCCAAAAGAGGATGCTCTCCGCTCCAGGCAGTGAACCAGGGTAGGCGACCAGACCATAATAGCTGTAACCCTCGGAAAAGAGCTCTAACCCCCAGAAAATAGACAGGATCCCAATGATCCAGCCAATAGGATTCCGAGGGAGTCGCGAAGCGAGCATGGCACCGATGAGAGACGATACTGTAAGGGCCAGTGAGAGGCTAACAGTGGCAGGTAACTCGAATCCGATAGGAGCGTTGGGTAAGAGAAACCTGAAGCCGAGCCCAATCGTCACGAGGATCAGGTACAACCCTACCAAAGACCAGGCGATCCGGCGAACGGTAGGCTGATTCATTTTCTCACCAATTGGCATTCCAGAGATGAAACCCTACAGGGCTGACGGCTCTCGAGCCAAGCAATGGTGTTCACACGTCTGAATTTTCATCGTTACCACTATAGGATAACAGACATCCGTCCAGAGATCGTTACGATAGCCGTTACGATTGGACGTGGAGAGCGAGTGACACTGCCCCTGCGGGTCCATGTAATGAGTGATGGGCGCAGCTGGCAGGTCGTGAAACAAGTTGCAGTAGATTGCCCGCGCGTCACTCGACAACTATAATTTCAACATATGATTCCCAACCCACTGACAGCGCCAGATATCGAAAAAGAGGAGGAGGTCGAGCAGGAGCCGGCCGAGGAGCCGCCTTATCGCGTGCTGATACACAACGACGACGTCACGCCGTATGACTTTGTGGTGGCTATTCTGATTCGCGTCTTTGAGCTGACGCCGGTTATTGCCGAGCATATTACCTATCTCGCGCACAATAATGGGCTTGCCCTGGTCGTCGTCTTGCCAAAATCTGAAGCGGAAAGGCGTGTTGGCAAAGCCCATTTCGCCGCCCGCCTGGAGGGATTTCCCCTCACCTTTACCATGGAGCCTGAAGAATAAGAATTCCGTACCATCGGAAAAAGAGTGCGACTTCCGGAGAATAGAGAGAGGTAAGGAGGGTACAATGAAGTTTACACTGGAAGGGGTGGGCGAGCGCGCCGCGGCATTGATTGACCGCGACACCAGAACGCTCTCTCCATCGTACACGCGCGAGTATCCGCTGGTTGTGTCGTGCGCCGAGGGTTCAGAAGTATGGGACGTGGATGGCAAGCGCTATATCGATTTTATGGCCGGTATTGCGGTGCTTAATGCCGGGCACCGGCATCCTAAGATTATGGCAGCCGTCTCCGAACAACTGCAGAACTTCTGGCACATTTGCCTGAGCGACTTTTATTATCCGCAGGCCGTGGAGCTGGCCGAACAACTTCAGCGGCTGGCGCCGATGGACGACACGCTGGTCTACTTCGGTAATTCGGGTACTGAAGCCGTCGAAGCAGCCATCAAGCTGGCCATGTATAACACCGGACGCAACCGTTTTATTGGCTTCCTCGGCGGTTTTCATGGTCGAACACTGGGCTCACTCTCCTTCACCGCCAGCAAATCGGTGCAGCGCGCCGGTTATGAGCAGGCCGTGCGCGTTCACCATTTGCCCTATCCCAACCCCTATCGCCAGATACTCGCCACGCGGAACGGGGAAGATTATGGCGATACGGTCATTCGCTATCTGAAGAACCAGGTGTTTCGAACAACGCTGGCGCCCGAAGACGTCGCGGCCGTTCTGATCGAACCCATTCAAGGTGAAGGCGGGTATGTACTGCCCACGCCCGGTTTCTTTAAGCAGTTGCGCAGGCTCTGCGACGAGTACGGCATCCTGCTTATCGTGGACGAAATTCAGAGTGGTGTCGGGCGTACGGGGCGCTGGTGGGCCGTTGAGCACGAAGAGGTCGAACCGGACATCGTCTGCTTCGCCAAGGGGATTGCCAGCGGCCTGCCGCTGGGAGGGATCATCGCTCGCAGGGAGTTAATGGATTGGCCGGCAGGCTCGCACGGCAGCACGTTCGGCGGTAATCCGCTGGCTGCGGCTGCGGCTCTGGCTACCGTCCAGGTGATAGAAGAAGAGGGTTTAATGGCGCGGGCCGAAGAAACGGGTCGATATATCTTGGATGCACTCGCCGAAATGGAGATGCGCCACCCCAGCATTGGCCAGGTCCGCGGACGCGGTCTGATGATCGGCATTGAGTTTGTCGAGGATCGTGAATCAAAAACGCGCGCCGTCGCCCTACGCAACGAACTGGTTCAGCGCGCTTTTCGCGCTGGGCTGCTGATCATCCCCTGCGGCATCAACGCCGTGCGAATGACACCGGCACTTAACATTCCC
>JAICPS010000217.1 GCA_025929715.1 Anaerolineae bacterium
CCCTGACCTTGACGTCCGTGGTCATCAGCATGGTTACCCTGGCGATGGTTCTGGCCCTGATCATCCAGTTGGCGCGTCACTATCGCACGCTCGACACCCGGCGCATCCGCGAGCTTCGTGGCTGATGGACGAAGCCGCCAACATCGCCCCGATCCTTGTAATCGGCCCCATCCTTCTGCCGCTGGCGGTTGCCTTTCTCCTCCCGTTCGTCGGTCTCGTCGCCAGGTGGATGCGCGTCTGGGTCTGCATCGCCGCGATGCTGCTTACGCTTGTGGCACTTGCCGCCCTCGTCAGGCCGGTTTTTCTAGAGGGCCGGATGCTGGTCTACTGGCTGGGTGGCTGGCAACCGGTCGAAGGATTGCCGATCGGTATTGGCATCACCATTGATGCTTGGGCTCTGCTAATCGCCACGGTCATTGCTTTCGTCGGCTTACTGGCGTTGCTTCATTCGGTGCGCTACATGGCCGAGACGTCGGGGCGCGGCGCTTATTACGTCCTGGTCATGCTGCTCATCGCGTCGATGATCGGCTTCGTCATCACCGGCGATCTCTTTAACCAGTTCATCTGGTTAGAGGTGCTGTCCATTGCCGCCTTTGCCCTGACGGCGTTCTACTACGAAGAGCGCCCGGGAGCCGAGGCCGCGTTTAAGTATCTCATCACCAATTCGCTCGCCGCTCTATTTATTCTCATTGCCCTGGCGTTGCTCTACATGCAGACCGGCGCGTTGAATCTGGCGCACATTGCGCTCGAATTTGAGGCTACGACGGCAGGCGTTGTCGCCGTGGGCTTGCTCATCGGCGGCTACGCGACCAAGGCGGCGCTCGTCCCCTGGCATTTTTGGCTCCCGGACGCCTACACCGTCGCGCCCGCGCCGATCGGTGGCCTCTTTTCCGGCGCGCTCAGCAAGGTCGGCATTTACGGCATTGGACGGACGCTATTCACACTGGCGCCCATCGCCGCGGACGATCGAGATCTCATCCAGGGACTGCTGTTCGCCATCGCGGCGATGACCATGTTGGTCGGCGGTGTACAGATGCTGACGCAGCAATCGATCAAACGCATCCTGGCTTTCTCCTCGGTGTCGCAGATGGGCTACATCGTCATGGGTCTCGCCCTGGCAACGCCGCTGGCATTGGCCGCCGCGGGCGTGCACGTCGTGCATCACGCGCTCGTCAAAGCGGCGCTCTTTTTTGCCGCGGGAACCGTCGAGGAGCGGAGCGGCGTGCGCACACTGGCCCAGGGCGGCGGCCTGGCGCGCCGCATGCCGATTACCTTCGTCTTTATGTTGCTCGCCGCGCTGAGCCTCAGTGGCATGCCGTTCTTCAGCGGCTTTATCAGCAAGACGATGCTCGAAGAAGCAGCCACGGCCGGCGGCGCTGCCTGGATGGCCGGCGTCGCCATTGTCTCAAGCGCGCTGACCTTTGCCGGCATGGCGCGCCTGTTATGGGTCGTATTCTTCGGGTCGCCAGACGCGGCCGCTTCAGCGGACCTTCAGGTGGAACCGGTCCCGCCGTTGGCCTTGCTGGCAATTCTGCTTCCCGTCTTGCTTTCGCTGGCAATCGGCCTCCTGCCGCAGTGGCCGGTGCAGCAAATCGCCTGGCCTGCGGCCGCCGCGCTCGAACAACCGCAGGCTTACCTCGACAACGTGTTGAAAGGGCAGGGCGACCCCGTATTACCCGCGCACGTGGAACCGGCGCCGTCGCCGCTGGCGCTGGATCACATGCTGGTCCCGCTGGTCGTCGCCGCCGCCGGCAGCCTGCTCGCCTACGCCAGCATGCCGGTTCGAGAACGACGCTGGCGGCGCGTGCGGCCTGTTTTTCTGATTGTCCGCGCGCTTAAACGCTGGCATTCTGGCCTCATCTCGGACTATGCTCTGTGGAACGCATTCAGCACGGCCGTCGTTCTCATTCTGTTCGTGCTTATCAATTTTTAACGGAAGACTATGGATAAAAATCGCCGGTCGTCACGAGCGGTCACCGAACCGCAAGAAGCAGCAGAGATAATTAGCGAAAAATGGGAGGAAGTGCTGGAAGCGTTCCACCTGCCGTGTCCCCTATGCAAAGGCAACATGGAGTCACAGGGCGTAGACCTCGACAGGCTCTACGAGTTTGCCGAGGGCGAACCCGGCGTGGTCAGCCCGCTAGACGTCACAATTATCAGCTTCGTCTGTAATCAATGTGGCTACACCGCGGAATTTGATTCAGAGCTTTTTAACCCTGCCTACCTGGCGCGCCTGTCCGGCGCGCACCCCGAGCGCGTTGCTCACCTGACCCGCCGCGACTTTCGCCTGCTGGTTCCCCTGAAAGGCGTTGAAAAAAACGACACGTTGCTTGATCTGGCAACCGCTATCGCGCGCAGCGAAAACGGCGACATTCTGGTCCTCAATACGGCCCCAGACGAGAGCCGCCGCGAAATGCTGAAAGAAAAGATACAGCATTATACGCCTCCTGCCGGCAACCCGGCGCCGGTTACCGTCCTCCACCAGGGAAGGAATGACCTGGCGCAGACGCTTCCAGAAATAATTACGAAGCAACGGGTGGACCTGCTCGTGATTGAGGCCCGTGGCTGGGGCTCGCTTTCCGGCCAGGATAGCGTTGCGCCTCTAATTGAAGTGGTGATGAAGGAGTCATTCTGCGACATCGCGGTCGTTCATGATCACGGACTGGCAACCATTCACCGTGTCCTGTTGGCGACGTCCGGTGGGCCAAACGCGCGGGCTGCGGTGCCTTTTGTTCTCGACGTTGTGCGCGCATTTGATGCCGAGCTGCACCTGCTGTATATCGCCTCACCCGAGGACCCAGAGGGAGAAGCGGTCGGCCAGACGCGCATTGTCGAAACGCTGGCCGGATTCAACATTGATGATATCAAGGTGCACAGGCACATTATCACCGATGACGACCCGACCCAGGCGCTGATCGGCGAGTCGGCCAACTATGATCTGCTTCTAATCGGGGGATCGCCGCGCGACTGGCGGGGTAAGATACATCTGGACAGTCTGTCGGCCAGAGTCGTGCGTAACGCTGTGTCTACGGCTATCGTCGTATTATCTCGCCATGATCGACCGCTTTCCTGGCTGCACTGGCTGCTGGGAACAAAGATGCGCTAGCTGCAGCCTGGCTTGCAATTCTAAGACCGGCATTGTACAATCCAATCGTACATTAATTTACGATCTTAGCAGACATATCATAAGCCTATTGAGGTGAGGTATGAGTCAGTTGAGTGTTGGCGTCAGTGAGTTTAGAGCCCATATGAGCACATTCCTGGAGCAAGTACAGGCGGGTAACATTATCCGGCTGATGTCACGTGGCGCTGAAATTGCGAGAATAGTACCGCCGGATTTCGCTCAAAGGGCTGCGCGGCAGGAATTGGCAAAATTACGAGAAACGGCTGTTGTGGGTGATGTTCTATCGCCCATCGAAGAAACTTGGCCCGCGTCAGAATAAGCATACGATGGTAGTTGTCGATACACACATTCTGATTTGGGACGTGCTCGCTCCGCAGCGGTTATCGAAGCCGGCAGCACAAGCTCTGATAGAAGCAAATCAAGGTGATGGCATTCTCATTAGCGACATTTCGCTGTGGGAGATAGCCATGTTCATTCAGAAAGGCCGAGTGCAGGTAGACACAGACTGTCTATCGTTTATCACTTTGATTTTACAGGCAAACTACAGTCAAGTGCGCCCGATTACACCACAGACGGCTGCACTGTCAGTCCAACTGCCCGATTCGATCAACAATGATCCAGCAGACCGGCTTATCTTGGCCACAGCCGTAGCCGAAAATGTCGCACTGATAACGGCCGATCGGAATATGCGGGCCTCTAACCTCATTCACACAATCTGGTAATTCTTTTATACGCGGAGAATAGGAGAACAGAAAATGGCGCTCGACCCCGTCTGCAAAATGGAAGTCGACGAAAACTCGGCCGAGTGGACGTCGGAGTACAAAGGCAAAACCTACTACTTCTGCGCCCCCGGCTGCAAAGAGTACTTTGATGCCGACCCCGAAAAGTACCTGAGCGGCGAAGAGAGCGGCAGCGGCAACCCCGCCGACCCGCATGCGCATGGGATGTCTTGAACTCAGACCATCAGCTCCAGCCCATGCGCTTCCAACAGCGCCTGATCGGCGAGGATTGTCGCCGTGTCGCCGTCGGCCACCACCCTCCCGCCATCCATGACGATGGTGCGCGCGAACAGTTCGCGTACCATCATCATATCGTGTGTAGAGACCAGCATCGTCAGGGGCAGCTCCCGCAATAGCCCAATAAGCGACCGGCGCGCCCGAGGATCCAGGCCCGCCGACGGCTCGTCCAGCGCCAAAATTTCGGCGTCCATAGAGAGCACTGTGGCGATTGCAACGCGCTTTTTCTGGCCGATGCTCAAATGGTGACTCAATCGCGAAGCCGCATCGCTCATACCAACGTGCGCCAGCGCGTTTTGCACACGTTTGCGCACTTCTTCTTCCGGCAGGCCCATGTGCAGGGGGCCAAACGCCACGTCGTCAAAGACTGTGGGCGAAAAAAGCTGGTCATCGGGATTCTGAAAGACCATTCCCACCTTGCCACGGATCAACGGCAAATGCTCTTTCGTCAAGGACAGACCGCCAACCTCCACGTTGCCCTCACCCTGCAACAAGCCATTCAGGTGTAACATCAGCGTGCTCTTACCCGCGCCGTTGGGCCCCACCAGGGCGACCTTTTCGCCGTGCGCCACCTGTAGCGATACGCCGTTCAGCGCCAGCGTGCCATCAGGATATCGAAAATGAAGGTTGGCGACGTGCACAGTCGCCGGACGGCTGCCGTTAAGATTGTCGATTATCGTCTCGGCGTGCTGAATGGGCATGATCGTCTCTGCCTGGCTTACAATGAGTGGCCGGCGACCTGGATGAAGGCCAGCACAATCAAGGCGAGCGCCAGCGCCAGCCGGTCACGCTGCGTGATGACGTGTGGGCTCATGGTCAGAAGATGGCCCCGATAGCCGCGGGCAACCATGGCGTTGTAAACACGTTCGCTGCGCTCAAAACTGCGTACAAAGAGCTGTCCTACCATGGCGCCGGCAACCCGCGCCCGCCATACCAGGCGTCCACCGCCGCTGCCACGCGCCGTTCCTGCGCTGCGTGCAGCCCGCGCCCGCAACAACCGGCCCGCTTCGTCGGCCAGCACAAACAGGTAGCGGTACATGAAGCCAATGATTGCCACGATTACGCCCGGTACGCGCAGGTGGCGCAAGGCGTGCATCAAGTCGGGAAATTGGGTTGTTGCAGTGAGCAGGATGGCCATCTGCACGGACAACCAGCTGCGCGCCAGGATGGACGCAAAGCGCACCAGGCCGGCGTCACTAATCGCCAGCGTGCTGCCCGGCAGCCGCAGAGACCACAGCGGTTGCCCGGGTTGCGTGAAGAGCACGGTCACGGCGGCCAGCGCAAAGGGCAGGGCCAGAAACGAGCGTCGCAGCAAAAAAGCAGGCGCCAGCCGCGCGAGCGCAGAGGCAAGAATCAGAACTCCCCAGGCTGCAGCAAACGCCGGCCACGCGCCATCCGGCAGGATGACGTTGGAAACAATGAAAAGCAGGGTGATGACAACTTTAACGCGTGGATCCAGGCGATGGATGGCGCTATCGCCATGCTGGTAACGGTCGAACGTGCTTCCCGTACTCATGGGCGTCCAGGCGTCACTCTACTATCATTGTTGGCGCCTCCCCGTTCGCGCAGTACACGCGCCAGCACAAAGGCGACGGCAGCGACGAGGAGCGCGCCGACCGCGCCGGCAAGGATGGTGGAAAGCGCCGTCTCGCCGAGGAAGGGAATTGTGTAATCGGGCAACAGCTCGAAGGGTGCGGCCCGCGCGCTTTCCAGGAAGCCGGTTTCCCCGGCGACCCACTCCAGGCCGTCCGGGAAACTGGAAGCTAACGGCGAGAGCACGACGACCAATAGTGCAACGGCGACGCCAGCGGCGACCCAACCCCTCCCGCCGGCCGCCGCGCTGCGTTGGAGGAGTTGCGGGCGGGCGGAAAGGATGAAGCTGAGGGCAGCGACCGTTATCAGCGCTTCGCCAATGCCGATGAGGGCATGAACTCCGAGCATTATGGGAACCACAACCGAGAAGCTAACAGTGTTGCTAAAACCAAGCAGTAGCGCGGTGAGCAGCGCCGCGGCCATGACCGACAACCAGGCGGCGACCGCCGCGACGGCCAACTGTGCCCGCCGTCCACGCCCGGCAGCAGCGCCGTATAGGCCATAGCCAACCAGGGCCGGGACGACGCCCATTACCAGGATGTTGGCGCCCATCACCACAAGGCCTCCGTCCTGGAATAAGAGCGCCTGTAGGGCGATCACCGCGGTCATCACCAGGATACCCAGCCAGGGACCGAGGGCGATGGCGGCCAGCGCCGCGCCAATCAGGTGACCGGAGGTGCCGCCTGCAACGGGGAAGTTAATCATCTGTCCGGCAAATATAAAGGCGGCCATAACCCCGGCAAGAGGGACCAACCGCTCGTCAAGCTGCGCTTGTGAACGGTGCACCGCCGCAACCAGCGCGGCGACCGCCAGCAGCCAGGCGACCAGCGCGATAATTAGAGATAGGAAACCATCAGGTATATGAAGCTGCGCCGAGGCCAAGTACATGCGGTCCTCCTATCATTTCACCGAAAACAAAAACCTGCCGCGCACTATCGACACTCACGGCACCGCCCAAAAAAGGATATATGATCCATCTCCACCGCAAACCCGTATTCCTGCCTTGCCCGCTCAAAAAGTGGACGCAGCATCTGCTGCGAAACTTCATAATCCGCCCCGCATACCTGGCAAACAAAATGATGGTGCGGGTTCTGCCCGGCAAGCTCGTAAACAGTACGTCCGTCTGGTTGTCGCGTCGCCGTGACGATGCGCTCGTCGCAAAAAAAGTTGAGCGCGCGGTAGACGGTGCCCTGGTTTAGCGAAGGCACAATCTCCTGCACCGATTCATACACCGCTTCCGCCGTCACGTGCCCACCCAACTCACACACCGCATCCAGAATTAACTGCCGCTGTGGCGTCACGCGATACCCCGCCCCCCGCAACCGCGCCGCAATTTCCTCCATGTTGTGACTCATACACGCTCCTTATTGCAGTTACTTGCAATAGAGAATCAGTGTAACTGTAATTGATTTCTGTGTCAATAACGCTTGCAGCGTCACAGAATGACAACATTTGGGGGTTTTCCCCCATTTCCAGTGGCACATCGATCGCATTATGATAAGAATACGCTTTCCTTTATCGGCCCATGGAGAAACGAATCATGACCGAAAACGTACAGCCCCAAATTGTCAACAAGCAAGACTTCAAGGTAGTCGGCCTCCGGTTTCGGGGCAATCACGACGGAGGCGAGATCAAAGCATTGTGGGACCAATTCAGAGAGCGCATGGAAGAGCTGCAGGCGGCCGACGCCGGAGACGCCTACGGTGTGATGGACAACTTCGATTATGAAAAGGG
>JAICPS010000095.1 GCA_025929715.1 Anaerolineae bacterium
CCATTTCGGTGACTACGTCCAGGATATCGTCGAGGTATTGTGGGGACGTAACCACCTCGCTTACCGTTGCCAGCGCCTGCAACTCTTCAATCTGCCTTTTTTGGCTGTCGTGCAACCTTGCTTTCGCCAATGCCCCCGCTGCCAGGTCGCCGATCAGCGCCAGCGTCTCCACTACCTGCTCCGTCTATGCATGGTTCTCAATCGTCTGCACGTTTAAGGCGCCGATAGGCTGCTCTTCGATGAGCATTGGCGCAGCCAGCAGCGAGTGAAAGGCGCTTTCCGAGGTGCATCTTACATATTTGAAATTAGGATTGTGCTGCGCGTCACTGGCGTGTACCGGCTGGTTGAACGCCACCGCGTGTCCCGTCATGCCTTCGCCGACCTTCAACGTTGCCCGGCCTAGCATCCGCTGCGCCAGGCCCGTCGTAGCCCGTAACCGCAGCGTCTCACCATCCGGGTCCAGAAGATAGATGGAGCACGAGTCCACCCGCATCACTTCGGTTGTCTTGCGGGCGATAAGATCCAGCGTCGAATCCAGATCCCAGGCCGTGCTCAAGGCGCGGGCAATTTCACGCAACGCAGCCAGAGCACGTGGGCGCGCCGGCGCGAGCGAGTTGTCGCCGGTTGCAAGGGCGTCTTCCATGGCTCCATTATACTGTACTACGACGCCTGAGCTGCTCAGGCGTCGTAGTACAGAAGAAATTCATAGGGATGCGGCCGTAAGCGGAGTGGATCTATCTCGCGTGACCGCTTGGTATCTATCCAGGTATCGATCAGCCCCTGGTTAAACACGTCTCCCTTCAACAAGAACTCGTGGTCTGCTTCCAGCGCCTCTAGCGCTTCGCCAAGTGAGCTGGGAACCTGCTTGATGTGCGCTGCTTCTGCGGGAGATAGCTCGTAAAGATCGAAATCCGCAGGATCGCCAGGGTGGATCTTGTTCTGTATGCCGTCGAGTCCGGCCATCAGAATGGCGGCAAAGGCCAGGTAGGGATTGGCCGTGGGATCGGGGCAGCGATACTCAATGCGCTTGGCCTTAGGGCTGTCTGAGTAACGAGGAATACGGATTCCGGCAGAACGGTTACGCGAGGAGTAAACCAGGTTCACCGGCGCTTCAAAACCGGGCGTCAGGCGCCGGTAAGAGTTGGTCGTCGGCGCGCAAAAGGCCAGCAGAGCGGGAGAATGGTGCAGCACGCCGCCAATATAATAAAGGGCAAGCTCAGATAGCTTCGCGTAGCCCTCCTCGTCGTAAAACAGCGCTTCACCATCTTTCCAAAGGCTGTTATGCACGTGCATTCCCGAGCCGTTGTCGCCAAAAATCGGCTTGGGCATAAAGGTGACCGTATAGCCGTAACGCCGGGCGACGTTCTTAATAATATATTTGTACCACATCTGCCAGTCACCCATCGCCGTCAGCGTATTGAAGCGCAGGTCGATTTCCTGCTGGGCGCCGCCGACCTCGGTGTGGTGCATCTCTACTTCCAACCCCGCCTGGTGCAACAGTAACGTGATCTCCGAACGCATATCCTGCATCGTGTCAACCGGCGGAGCCTGGAAGTAATGCTCCTTGTGCCGTGCGCGGTGGGCCAGGTTCGGCGCGCCGCCATTACGGCCCATGTTCCATACCGATTCATCCGAATCCACGAAGTAATAGGCGGCCTGCGGGGTAATATCAAAGCGAACGTTTTCAAAAACGAAAAATTCTGCTTCAGGGCCCCAGTAACTGGTGTCGGCGATACCCGTCGTCTTTAGATAGCGCTCCGCTGCCTGCGCCACGCGCCGGGCATCCCTGGCATACGGCTCACCAGTGATCGGATCGGCCACGTTACAGATCATGCTTAGCGTGGGTACACCGAGCATTGGATCGGGCACGGCTGTCGTGGGATCGGGCATCAGGATGAGGTCACTTTCCTCAATACCCTGAAAGCCGACAATAGAAGAGCCGTCATAGCCGATGCCGTCTTCAAAGCTCCCTTCGTCGATGGCGCCCAGCGGCACGCTAACGTGTCGCCAAAGGCCTAGGAAATCCACAAATCGGAGGTCGACGATGTTCAACCCATTCTCGCGCGCAAAAGAGAGCACTTCCTTAGGGCTTGTCAACTGTTCAGGTGGGTTTCCATTCAATTTGAAATTACCATTCGTCCGTATTCCCGTTTCGACAACTTCCTTCAACATCGAACACCTCCATTAGATTGATGGTACAGGCCCAGATCCCAAAACAAAAAACGCCTCCGCGCTCGCGACGACAAATGTCGCGGCGGGAGGCGTCCTGGCCTCGAAATCGATATTCTGTTTGATTTCGTACATTCCTAGATTACAGGAAGTGCTTCCCGCCGTCAAGAGCCATTTTCTTAGGCGTGTGCACCCCACTTCTGTTGATGGACCGCGTCCATCCTGGTCGCCAGCGGCTTTGGTCGGTTTGACCTGGAAATTTGGGAATACTCTTTCGGTCCAGTACAGATTCGGGGTTGGGTACCTTCAAAGCCTTGATGATGTAGCAGCACGGTCAGCCAACTGAGCAACAAGCCCACGCTAATACATGCGGCGTACTCGCCGGTTTGATCAACGGCCTCACCTATATCAGGTCGTGACAGAACGGGCCCTGGAAACCAACTCGATTTCTCGAACCAGTCCGGGGGTATCGATATCCTTGAGCAGGTATCGCTGCGCACCCACCGCCAGCGCTTGCTCCCGTTCCCGCTCGTCCAGATAAGCGGCGAGCAGGATAATGCCCGGCGCACTCCCTTCTCGAAGGAGACAAATGGCCTGGATTGTGGCGAGAGTATCTTCTCGGCTGTTGCTATTGGAGGCGAGCAATACGATATCCGGGGCTAAGCGCTGCGCCTCGTCCACCCCGTGGCACAGTTCACACGCCGCGCCGACTACGGCGATAGATGGCTCGGCGTCCAATCGTCTTACCAGCGCCTGACAGACGAGGGGGTGCTGCTCGATAATATATAAGCGAACCGGGCTCATAGAGTGTTATTACTTGTCGTATCGATGCATGGTTTCATAACAAACTGCATCCCGGCTCGCAA
This sequence comes from Anaerolineae bacterium, assembly GCA_025929715.1. Classification (GTDB taxonomy): domain Bacteria; phylum Chloroflexota; class Anaerolineae; order Promineifilales; family Promineifilaceae; genus JAAYYY01. Next base: position 3,036 of record JAICPS010000095.1, read on the forward strand.
ATAAGCATGCCGGCTATAAACTAATGACTCTTATCACTGTAAGACAGGGGGTATCGTGCGTGCAGTAACAAACGTCACCCAGCGCGGCGAAGTATGTCACTCACTACCGGCGTCTGACGGAAAGTTTAGACTGTCGATTATAGCGGCAACTCTAAATGAATCGTGGTTCCTCGCTCGCGCGTAGACTTTATGCTGAGCGTGCCCTGTCGTTCCTCCGCCCGTGCCCTCATGTTCGCCAGGCCATGACCCGTGGCGTGGATCTGCTCGCTGAGGTCGAAGCCAACCCCATTATCCTCGATGTGTAGGACAATGGAACTGTCTTCCCGTCGGGCGGCCATTTTTACCTGGCTGGCGCGAGCGTGGCGCGCCACGTTAGCCAGCGCCTCCTGCGCGGTCAAGAAGACGTCGCGCGATAGCGGAAACGGTAAGTCTATGACATCTTCATCAACGACGTCCAGCGTGACGGGCACCATGGTGTTAGCCTGGAATTCGCGGGCCAGCCGGGCCAGCCCCTCTGCCAGTTCTCCTTCGAAGCGCCGCGGCCGCAAATCCAGAATGAAATTGCGAATATCCCGAATGGCGTCGTTGAGCCCGCCGATGGCGCCGTCAAGCGCCTTCATCACCTGCGGCTGTTCCTCCTCCACCAGCATCAGGCGCGCCGACTCCAGCGTCAGCCCAACGGCATAGATAGATTGAATCACGCCGTCGTGCAGGTCCATGCCGATGCGCGAACGTTCTTCCACTATCGCCAGCCGCCCGACCTCTTCATAAAGGCGCGCGTTTTTGATGGCGATGCCCGCGTGAGCCGCCAGCAATTCAATCAGCTGTTCGTCCGACTCTGTAAACTCACTGCCGTTGCGCTTCTCCGCCAGGTACAGATTGCCGGCGATTTCTTCGCCCATGGGGATGGGTACACCCAAAAAACTGTTCATCGGCGGGTGGTTTTCGGGAAAGCCTACCGAGCGCGGGTCGTCGCTGATACGCGGGATGCGAATGGTGTGTCCTTCGTGCAGAAGGGCGCCCAGCAGGCCTCGTCCTTCCGGCAGGTGGTCGATTTTGGCTACCGTCTGCGGATCCATACCACTGTGGATAAAGCGTTGCAGACGACCCCTATTGTCTGGAATGCCCAATGCAGCGTAGCGCGCGCCGGACAATTCGCGTGCCGATTCCACAATCTGGCGCAACACTTTTTCCAGGGAGAGGTTGCCGGCGACGGCGAGCGCCGCCTCGTGGAGCGCGGTCAGCGCCCGTTCAGAGATTCGCTCTGTCTCTGCCATGCCTTAGAGATAATCCTGCAAATGGTGCTGCACTGCGAAGGCAGCCGCTTCCGCGCGATTGGAGACGTCTAGCTTGGAGAGGACGCTACTGACGTAGTTGCGCACAGTGCCCTCGCTTAGATAGAGGGCGGAGGCAATTTCGCGGTTCGTTTTACCCTCCACAATCAGCGCCAAAACCTGCATTTCCTGCTGGGTCAGTTCGGCAAACGCCGCGCTTTCCTCGGTCTGTATGGCGCGCCGCACCTCGTTGAAGACACGCTGTGTCAAGGAGGGGTCTAGCGTGGCTTCCCCGCGCGCGGCGGACTCGATGGCGTGAATCAACTCGTTGCTGCCGATTTGCTTCAACACGTAGCCCACAGCGCCGGCGCGAATGGCAGAGAAGAGCAGTTCGTCGTCCGCATAGGAGGTCAACATGACAACCCTGGTTTGCGGCAGCGCCGAAGTGATGCGCTCACAGGCGTCGATGCCGCTGCCTCCCGCCAGGCGGATGTCCATGAGTACGATGTCCGGTTTCTGGGCGACCGCCTTCTGCACCGCTTCGTCGGCCGTCGCGGCCTCGGCGACCACGTCAAAATCGGCGCGCCGCTGCAGCAGGCTTTTCATCCCCAGGCGCACCACTTCATGGTCGTCTACCAACATGATTCGTACCTGTTCCATGACCGTAGTATATCAGGCTCTTTTTGCCTGCCACAGGGGGTGTCCCAGCTTTTGCTTCCATGACATCTGTCACGGCGATTGCATGCACATTGTCAGCTACAGAAATATCCTGGGTCGATTAGACTTAGGTCTATGATAATCCTTATCAAGGAGACAAAGAGATGAGCACGATAATTAAATCAGGTGGGTATGAGATGATGGAACGAGAACAGGCGACCTTTACAGGAAAGATTTTTGGCAGGCGCGTGGCCTTCGAATATTCAGAGACGTGGGTGGCCTATGCGCTTGTAGCGCTGCGTGTAGTAATAGGCTGGATTCTATTCCAGGGCGGCATCACCAAGGTGCTGGACCCGGCGTGGACAGCCGCCGGTTTCCTGCAGAACGCCATTCCTGAAGGCAATCCCTTCATGGGCTTGTGGCAGAGCTTTGCCGGCAGTCCGACAATCGACTTCCTGGTCGCCTGGGGCCTAACGTTGACGGGACTAGGTCTGATTCTTGGCGCCCTGGTGCGCTGGAACGCCTTCTGGGGCGCGGTGATAATGATCTTCTTCTGGATGGCCAGCCTGCAGGGTGGGCTGCAGCAAGGGTTACCAATTGCGCACGGCTGGGTGGTCGACGACCACCTCGTCTACGCCGTACTTCTCTTCGGTCTAGGTGCCTTCGGCGCCGGGCGCATCCTGGGCATCGACGCGCTGCTAGAGCGCACGGACGTGGTCAAGGAGAACGGCTGGCTGCGCTACATCCTGGGTTAAGACGAGGGGAGCAAAGGGCGAGCCACAAGGAGGCCACGACTGGATCGTGGCCTCTTTTTTGTTTCGGGCTATCAAATACCGATTGTGTCGCTGTTCAAAGTGGAGAGAAATGATGAACGGACAACCACTCTCTTTTGACGCCCTACTACCAACGGCAATGGCCCGAAAGGCCGAGAATGCCGGTGTAGAAAAGGCAAACCTCGGCTTTTGGCGCATGTCTGTGCTAGCCTTGCTGGCCGGGGCATTCATTGCTTTAGGCGCTGTTTTTGCCACGACCGTTACCACTGGTGGTATTGGCGTCCTTCCCTTTGGTATTGTGAAGCTACTTGGCGGGCTGGTCTTTTGCCTGGGGCTTATTCTGGTGATCGTTGCCGGGGCAGAACTGTTCACCGGCAATAACCTGATCGTCATGGCCTGGGCCAACGGCAAGGTTTCCACCGGCCGTTTGCTGCGCAACTGGGTTATCGCCTACCTGGGTAACTTTGTCGGCTCGATACTCACCGCCTACTTGATGTTCGTAAGCGGACAATACACCTTTGGCGACGGTGCCCTCGGCCTCAATGTCCTCAACATCGCCAGCGCCAAGGTTAACCTAGGGTTTGGGCAAGCCATTGTGTTGGGCATCTTCTGTAACGCCCTGGTCTGCCTGGCAGTCTGGCTGTGTATGAGCGCGCGCACGGTAACGGACAAAATCCTGGCGATTATCTTCCCGATCACGGCCTTTGTGGCAGCCGGATTTGAACACAGCGTGGCCAATATGTACTTCGTTCCCGTCGCGTTGTTTATCAAGGACCTTGCCGGGCCCGAATTCTGGAGCGCGTCGGGTACGGCGGTTGCTAACTTGACCCAGCTGACCTGGGGCAACTTCTTTCTCGCCAATTTACTGCCTGTGACGATTGGTAACATCATCGGTGGAGCAGGCATGGTCGGCCTGGTTTACTGGTTTATCTATTTGCGGCCGCTAACTTGCCCGCAGGTCGAAACCGAAACAACGGAAGCGGTGCTTGGCGGGCCGGATCGCATGGCGTGACTTTCATCAACTATGTATGTGCTCTTCGTCACTACTGGTGACCGGTCAATAACCATAATATTCAGATTGGCTATCGTCTCCGTCAAATGGTGGACGTTAGCTGAAGTGAGATAAATGACCTTACATACCCTGCTAACCGACGACCAAAAAGGCGTTTTCCGGTTGGGCTCTCAAGAGTGATGCGGTCGGAGGTAAACCATGTTTCAAATTACGTCTTATCTAGTCGCAGCAGTCATTAGCCTGATCATCCTCGTTCCTTTAATGCTGGTGCTTAGTCTGCGCATCCAACCAAAACCGTTTTCCGCTTACCCGGAACCGGCTCAGGCATTGCGTAGTGTTTCACTGCCGGGCGATTTGCCGGCACCGGTCGCTCGTTACTATGAGACGATTGGCATGGGAGAGCAGGTTCCACTCATCGAATCGGCCGTGATTTCGGCCCGCGGCAGGCTGCGCTTCGCCGGTGTCACGTTTCCGGCCCGCCTTCGTTTTACGCACGACGCCGGTCAGGGTTACCGCCACTACATCGAGGCCACCATCTTTGGTTACCCGCTGATGAAGGTCAATGAAACGTATCTTGATGGGCGCGCCCGCATGGCGCTGCCCATAGGTGTCATCGAGAATGAACCCAAAGTTGACATGGCCGCCAACCTGGGCCTATGGGGCGAGTCTGTCTGGCTACCGTCCATATTTATTACCGACTCCCGTGTGCGCTGGGAGCCGGTGAATGACAGAAGCGCTCGGCTTATCGTTCCCTTCGGAAGCAAAGAGGACGCCTTTACCGTTTACTTCGACGCAAACACCGGCCTGATAACGCACATGGAAGCGATGCGCTTCAAGCAGGCAGCGGACGAAGAAAAGACGGCCTGGCACCTCGATTTCCTCAACTGGGGTACTTTCGACGGCATCCTGATTCCCTCCTCTTCCACCATTACCTGGGCCGATGAAGGGACGCCGTGGCTCATCATAAATATTGAAGATATCGCTTATAACGTCGATATGGCGGACTACATGCGGTCAACTGGCCCGTAGACGGCTCGCCGCTAATAGGAGGTTGTCATGCAATATCTCTTTGGCGTATTCCTGATTCTGCACGGCTTGATTCACGCCTCATACTTATCGCCGCGCCCAAAGTTGGCGGATGCCAGCGCCTGGCCGTTTAACCTCAGCCAGTCGTGGGCACTACCTGGCGTGGCCGAGGTGGTTGTGCGCCCTGTTGGCGCGGTGCTATGTCTGGTAACTGTCGTGGCGCTGGTGGCGGCCGGGTTGAGCGTACTCGGTTTCCTTGTGCCGCAAGCCTGGTGGCGGCCGCTGACGCTCGCGTCGATGACTGTTTCGCTTCTGTTCTTATTGCTTTACTGGCATCCCTGGCTGGTCGTCGGTGTATTTCTCAACGTCGTTATCCTGGCGGCCCTGGTGTGGGCGCGCTGGACACCAGTGGCTGGCCTTGCCTAGTGTTGGCTCAGGCGCACGATGCTGGCTGCTGGCCGGCTCACGAAACGTTTTCTGCCATAATATTCGCGTTGTGGCAGGGTCTACTCAAGGAGGCATACCATGTGGATTCTGATGCTCGTCTTGTTGGTCCTTAGTGCGCACCTCAACCTGTCTGCGCTTGTCCCTCTTCAACCGGGGGATCCCTCACCGCCCTGGTGGGTGGGCGGCAGGCTGATCTGGCCGTTTGCCGTCGAAACGCGTACGCTGCTCCCCCAGGGAGATATGCTGAACGCACTCACACCCATTCTGGCCATTGTATCTGCCATGTGTTTCCTCCTGGCGGCTACTGCGCTCATGCGCTGGCTGGTGCCGGCAGAGTGGTTCCGCTGGCTCATCCTGGTCGGCGCACTACTCTCCATCGCGCTTCAGGTCGTTTGGCTCTCTGGCTGGGCCGTTCTCCCTCTGTTGGTAGACGTCGCGTTGCTGTGGGCCTTATTCGGCCAGCACCTCACCATTGGCAGCCTTCGCGGGTAGGCGACCAACAATTATGCCTATTGGCTTATATACAGATTGAACCGGGTATCGAGGAAATTTGATGTTTACGCGCGCAACGTTGAAACCGTTGACCTTATTGTCAGGTCTGGCGGCCGTCCTTACCCTTATTGCCGGCAGCGCTGGCCTGTTCTCGCCTGGTATTTACGAGCCCTTCATGCCGACGACGGCGCTTCTGGTGGGGGGTTATGCCCAGGACTTGGTGTCCCTGGTGGTGGCCGGGCTGCTGCTTGCGGCCACCACGCTTACCTGGCGCGGCTCCGTGCGGGCAGTGCTGGTGTGGGCCGGCTGTTTGGGGTACTTGATTTACGCCTATCTCTTGTGGTCCTTCGACGCCGTCTATACCGTCCTGTTCCCTGCATACATTGCCATCCTGAGCCTTTCGCTCTTCTCGCTGGTGGCGCTGTTGGGACAGATCGACGCCGGCAGTTTCCGCCGATATGTGTCGGCCGACATGCCGGTCCGCTCCACGGCCATTGTGCTGGCGCTACCTGCGCTTATGGCGCCAGCGTGGTTATCTTTTCTCATGCAGGGCGTCGCTATCGGCGCGCCAGCATCCATCAATTCGGTGCTCGTAATTGACCTGAGCTTCATCATCCCCGCCAGCATCGCAATCGCTATCCTCGTGTGGCGGCGCCGCACCTGGGGCTTCATCCTCGGCGGAATCATGTTGGTAAAAATGGTTATGATGAGCACGACACTTACCGTGAGCAGCCTCTGGGTCTATACCGTCGGATCTGTCATCGACCCGGTCTGGCCACTCTATCTTGCCATGGCCCTGCTCGGCAGCGTGACCCTGGTGCGCTACTTTCAACATGTCGGCCGTGCAGACATGGCCGTGACGACAATGGATATTGTCCTGGCTGACTGAACCAAAATCCGTCAACGAAAGTGCAGGAGAACGAGCATCCCTTAGTTACTCAGTTTATGGTATTTTTCTTGCCCTATCCAGTATACCCTCCAACGGAGCGTCGTTGAAAATGAAATGAGCTACTGCGGTTGGGTTGGTTATCAGGCCGCGACGTAGGTCAGCGCCATTTCTGTCATTGTTTACCTCTGCGTGCTGCTATACAATTTCTCGTACTAACGGGAACAAGGTCAGGAGGAAGTAATGGCTATAGAAATATCCGTAGAAAACCACTCGGGTAGCGCGCCACTCACCGTTATGCAGCTGGCCGGGGAGCTCGACGCATCCAACTACCAGGACGTCATCACTCGTGTGCAGGAACTTTACCAACAGGGAACCCGCCGCCTGTTACTCGACCTCAGCAATGTGACCTTCCTCTCCAGCGCCGGCCTCGTGGCCTTACACAGCGCCGCGCTTATCCTGCGGGGACAGCGCCCTCTTGACCCCGAGTCCGGCTGGGGTGCCTTCCACGCGATAAGCAACGATCTCGACGCCCGCACCGAGCCTGAAGCCAATTTCAAGCTGCTTAGCCCTCAGCCCCGCGTGGCCCGCGCCCTGGAAATGAGTGGCTTCTCCCGTCTGCTGCCCATCTTCGACGACCGCGACTCGGCAATGGCGTCGTTTTTGGGCGCGCCGGGGTAGTCGCAAAGGGGTCACAACCTGCTGCTGCTCCGCGCCGGGCGCGCACGGTCGCTTTGTGGCGCTGGTCGCCGAGCACGATGTTCGCAGCGATCAGGCCAAGGCGGCAAATTTGTTGATGCGCCTTCTGACCACAATAGGGTCGGAGGCATCAGCGACAGGTGGGTCAGCTCCTAGGGGAGCAGCTGACGATCGTGTGCAGGAGCGCCTCACCGTCGCGGCTGGAACAGCTCGATTGGGTTACCTGAGGGGTCATCAATGATGATCTGGGCGCCACCCGGTCCGCTCACGATTTCGTTCGTGCGGAATGGCACACCGGCAGCTCGCAACCGTTTTACTTCTGCCTCGAGATCCGTCACCTGGAGGTGAATACGGTTCCAGCCGCCCGATACCTGACGCCGACCATCGGGGAGCGGGCGTTTCCCTGAACTACCCTCGCCACTCAGCAAGACCCGGACGCCGTCACGCGAAACCGCGGCAAAGGCAGGTGAGGCGTCATGCTCCAGAGTGAAGCCCAGGACGGTTGTGTAGAACTCCATGGCCGCGGGAACATCGTCAATCATATAGCGCACGCTGACTTCAGACATCGCTTTGAGTCTCCTTTCTCGTTTCCAGTTTCTCGTTCATACAGTCGGGCGGAAGCTCGACTTGTCATAAGTACCCTCCGATCCATTCATCATCCGAACGGCATGTTGCCGCGCCCGCGCCGCCCATCGGCTGCTGTGGCATGTTAGGCCGGGACACGTCGTGGCTGCTCATGGGACACTAATCGGCAAAGGTGCCTATCCGGCAGCTCGTCATGCGGCTAAGCAGTCCTAGTTCTTTCGGTCCCGTGTGGTCGCAATAGCTTCCGCCACAGCTAGTCCGAGTATCGGAACGCCAAGGATGATTCCGAAGATCGGGCCAGGAAACGAGATGGCCGTCAGGAACTCCGTCCTTATCAAGCCATATACGACGCCGAGAATGCCGCTCGCCGCAAGCAGTCCCGCAACGACCAGGGATCTGCGCTCCCGAGGCACAGCGAACGCAGCGACCGCCAGGACGGCAACGGCGACGCCTGGCCATGGTGCGAGCCCGGCCTGCAGCGCCCCACCCATCGCTATGACGACAACGAACACGAGGAGTGCTGCGGCAGCCAGTCCAGCTGCCAGCATAGTCGTGCCCATAAACGATTCCTCCTCAGGTTGGATTGTTCTAGATGGTTTCCAGCAGCTCCTGCACAACGGCAATCAGCGTTTGCAGCCTGTATTGGATCCCATTCACGTTCATTCAGTACTTCTCTACATCGGTTACGAGGTCTGAAGAGCTGGCATACGCAC
>JAICPS010000221.1 GCA_025929715.1 Anaerolineae bacterium
CGTGCGCCTGGCGGCCAACGCCGGCGTCATTTCGTCAGAGGAACACGGCCTCATCCACGAAGTGCGCGGCTACGGGGAGACGGAAGCCAAGCTGTAGACCCGTTTTCACCCGCGTCGCTCGCTGCCGCGTTCATATCCCTGGCGCAGCGCCCGGATCGCCGACTTGCGGTGCAGGCCGCTGAGAGCTACGAACTCATCCAATATCCTTGTCTTCTCAATGCGGCTCGCCTGCAGATAGCGATGGCGTAGCCGCTCTACCACTTCCCACTTTGCTTGTTGGCTTGGCTCATTTTTGTGTCCTTCATCATGGCGACGAAGGTAACACTTTTTTTGAGGCAACCACTTTCTCTTGGGTAACATTTTTAATGAGTCAATGCGCCGCCTTGACACCCCCCATCACCACCTTCCTTGAACAAGATCACGTCCTTCCCCATTACCCTGGGCCGCCGTCCCCCTATTCCACCACCCCCAACCGCTGCTTCATAGCCACATTCTGCGTCGCGGCCCGCTCCTCAATACTCACCCCAAACAGCTCCACGACGCTATCCAGCGTGTATCCCACCAGAAACGTGTCCAGCGCCGTCACGTTTGCCAGCCCCGTCGTGAATACGAAACCGAAGAAACCTACCAGCGCCAGCACCAGCCTCAGCAAAAAATGGCCCAGCTTGGCGTCCACCATCAGCATAAAATCGCCCACGACGATCGCCGGTGGCAGCCCATCCTGCGACCGCGCGCGCTTCGCCGTGCCCACTGCCACGTGCGTCAGCAGCCCCGCCACTGTCGCCGCCCAGCCAATCAGCAGGATCGGCACGTGTGTCCGCGCGATGGGCCAGCCCGGCGCCGTGATGTACCCCGAACCGGCGACAAGCAGCGTCACCGCCACGAAGCCCAGCACGAGAAAGACCAGGCTTCGTAACCTGTCTCCCGACCGTTCTGCGTATCGATAAATCACCCCTCCCCCCACGTCTACCAATCCGCCCCTCAACACCTTGGGCGACCACGCCAGATACTGCAGGATGCGCACGCGGTCTTCGTGGGAAGGTACCTCATCCTCAAAGACCAGGTGGAAAGGGATGTAGTAGCCCGGACGAGCCCGATCCAGCCAGGCGTTGACCCGCGCCGGAATCGTCAGCGCGCCAATTTGAAATATCAGCCTTCGGATTCTACTCTCCAGCATGTTCAGGTGGTGCAGCTGCTCCTGCGCGCTCAGCTCGACCTCCGGATTCATGATCAGCGGGTTGGCGTTCATCTGCTCCCAGATGTTCTGCAAATGTCGGATCGAATCCCCGTTGCGGATCTGCGCCAGGAGCTCCGTAATATCCTCCCGCGTCTTTTGGATATAGGCGGCGTACAGATCCAGCGTCGTCTCCCCCATGCGCACGCTCTCCAGAATCGTCTGCAGCTCCTGCGCCTCCACACGCAGCTCCCGCAGCAGATTCAGTTTCGGGCTCTCTTCCTCGTCCGGCAGAGGCGCCTCTGCCAATGTGTCCAAATCGTTCATCGGTGGCATGGCCATTGCTGCTATCCTCGCTTTCCTCGATTTCCTCAAGAATGCTGGTTACCGTTCTGCCCGGCAAGTTATCGCTAGTATAAAGCCCATTTGCTCCAAATCAATGGCCAATTGCCCCGCGAACCCCTAAACTAGTCCGTTCGGTTCTGTTGCGAAAAATCTAACGTGCAAGCAGAGAGGCGCAGAGGCTCTCGCCTGTGGTTCCTGTTTAGGTCGTTAACCCAAACAGTCCCGCGATGAACTGATTTTGTGCTGTTAGGTCGGGTTCTTGTCGACGTTAATCGGAGTTGCACCCCAAAAACTGCACCTAAATCTCGGGTTTTAGTGTGAGCCTCGAGGGCGGTTCAAACGATAAACGATCTTCTTCGACAGTAATCAGCCAACGGTCCAGGAAGTTACGCGGCGGCTGATTCTGCAGCGCCGAGTGACGCCGGACCTCGTTATAGTAGCGCATTGGCTCGTAAACAACCTGCTCCAGGGCTTCCATCGTCGGCGCATCCAACAGGAGGGAACGATTCTCGTTCTTAAAGCGGCTTATGAAAGCCTCTATTTCGGTGTTGCCTCGGGCGCCGTCGAGGCTGTAGGAAAGCTGCAGCTGGTCACGCAGCAGCAGCCGACCGCTCCAATCATAGCTGGTGTAAACTGGGTCCTGGTCATGACGCATCACCATTCCTGCTAATTCAATGCCTAACTCGTCCATCATGGCGCCAGCTCGCTTCCAGGCTGCCAGCGCCAGGACGCGATTGGCGCTCTCGCCGATAGCCCAACCGAAGGCCACTTTGCTGGCGTGACCGATAATCGGCATCAGGTAGGCTTTTTGCGTGCCACCAGCGAAGCGCAGTGCGGTGAAATCGGTATGCAATACATCGAGCGGCCCAATCTCCTTCAGCTGTGCCAGGAGGTTAACTTGGTCGCCAGCCGCAACGATGATTTGGCGGATGCCACTTGGTTTTGGTGCTCGTGTCTTTCTCAGGAGCGCCAGGCCCCAGAGCTGGTGCAGCCGTTGCACCACTTTGTGGTTGACCTACTCCTGATATGTCTCGTGCAACTCCGTCTTCGTGCGCCGATAACCATAGCTCGAGCCCGATTTGAAACTTCAACTTCGGTGGATATCTCTTGGCCATGGTTCTTTCTCCTTGTTTTGATCTTGAACCATGTCCTTGAGGAGGTCAATCACCACATACCCCTTTGGCGCAACTTCTTGGGGTCAGCACCCACATCTGATTATGTGGTTCGCGTTGAATTGCGCTAACTAACGTCGATGAGTTATAATCGGTTAATCAGTCGCTCATTTTTGTGGCGGGTTGTTTAGTAGGATCCCTGACTTTTATGTCGACACCAATACCATCCGGGAGTTATCCCACTTCTTATTAGAACAAGTTCTATGCAAAACGCCATTCGTGCTTCAGGCTTGGCTTTGCTGTTTTAGTCCTTGTAGTAAAACAGGTATACGGCAGCCTGGCTCACACAACAATTCTGATCCTTTTGAAACCCTACAACCTACCGAAGGGAGCACTTCATGAACTTGGATGATGGACAACGAGCCAGGGCGGTTGTCGTTATGCCAGCTTATAATGAAGAGCGGTTTATCGGCTCCGTCGTATTGCAGGCGTGCCAGCATGCGGATGTTGTCATCGTCGTGGACGATGGGTCACATGATGCTACGGCCGAGTTGGCTACAGCAGCCGGCGCCGCTGTGATACGGCAGGTTCCAAACCAGGGCAAGGGTGTGGCTCTTAGCACCGGTTTTCGCCGCGCGTTGGAACTAGAGCCGGATGTGGTCATCACCATTGACGCGGATGGTCAGCATGTGGCAAGTGAGATAGAACGGGTTGCAGAACCCATTTTGGGCAACAAAGCCGATATTGTCATCGGAAGCCGCTATCTAGAAAATAAGAGCAGAGTGCCTGGCCACCGCATTATGGGTCATCGCGTTTTTAACTTTATTACCAATCGTGCGTCGGGCGTCTCGGTTAGTGATAGTCAGAGCGGATTTCGAGCCTTTTCACCACGCGCGTTACAGGTGATCGGTTTCTCTTCGAACGGCTTTTCCGTCGAATCAGAAATGCAGTTTATCGCGAATGAACACAACTTGAAGATTGTTGAGCAGCCCGTCACCATTCATTATCATGACCGGCCTAAGCGTCCGGTAATCGAGCACGGCTTGTTAGTGTTAAATGGATTACTGACTCTAGCCGGGCAATATCGACCGTTACTGTTTTTTGGGATACCGGGAATTCTAATCTTGTCAGCGGCAGTCGCCTGGAGCCTGTGGATCGTTCGTATTTATCGGAGAGCTGGCGAACTGGCGCTTGGCTATGCACTCATTGCCGTCATTCTCTTTATTGTTGGTAACACTGTTTTGACGACAGGCTTTATGCTTCACTCGATCCGCGCGTTGTTATTACAGTTGACCTCCAGTGCAAACAATCGATGACTATTGCAAACTCGAGCAAACGTGCTTCTAACACGGATTACTGTGTCTCAGAGGCACTTCTGCCAAGAGTATCTATTGTCGTTGTTAATACCAACGAGCTGCACCATCTCGAACACCTTCTTCCTTCACTGTTCGCGCAAGACTACCCGGATTACGAGGTCTTGATCGTGGACAATGGTTCCACCGATAACAGTCTGAATTACGTAACAGAAAACTTTCCCGAGGCCCGTATTATCTGTAATCAGCGAAATCTTGGATATGCGGGGGCCAACAATGCTGGTTTTTCATCTGCTAGTGGACAGTACATCGCCGTCTTAAACCCAGACACACGGGTTGAGCCTGGCTGGCTACGAGAGATCATCATGGCTTTAGAGAGCGATTCGGAGGCTGCACTGGCAACTCCGAAAATATTGCTGATGGATAATCCGCAGAAGATCAACGCGTGCGGAAACCAGATCACGTTTTCGGGGTTAACTGTTTGCCGTGGCTTAGATGAGCCAGCACATCATTATCCGACCCAGGAAATCGTCTCTGCGGTTTCGGGCGCGGCCTTCGTCGTTCGTAAAAGCGTATTGGATCGAATCGGTGGCTTCGATGAACGTTTCTTCATTTACTATGAAGAGACAGATCTTTGTCTGCGGGCAATGCTAGCTGGTTACCACTGTCTCTACGTGCCCAGGGCTGTTGTCTACCATCACTATTCGTTTCGCTTTGGCGCCTGCAAAGCGTTCTGGCAGGAACGGAATCGTTACTTTGCGCTGCTGAAGACGTTTGACTGGCGGACATTTGTCGTGCTCTCTCCCACGCTAGCGCTAGGTGAGGCCATTGCCTGGGGATATGCTATTCTGCATGGCCGGGAACACATTATTAGTAAGGTGCGAGCATATGGCTGGATTGTGAGTCACCGCCGCGAGATCAAGGATGCACGTCGGCAGACACAACTGTTGAGAACGACTAAAGACCGCGCTATCCTCGCTCGTCTAAACCACCGCATTAATTTCGCGCAGACCGCCAGTCCACTTATCGCTTCGTTCTTAGATAGGGTGGTTAACCCCCTTCTATTCCTTATGGGCAGTGGCAGCCGCATCATCGTTCGCTGGTGACAAAGGAATCTCGTTTTCATAACATGCGTATTGCTCACGTTAGCGCTGTTTTTCCACCATACTCATCAGGAACTGGAAACGTCTGCTACTTTAACGCCGTGGAACTCGGTAAACTGGGCCATGAGGTTCATGTATTTACTGCTACGGCGCCAAATCCTGTAAGGCTCGAAGAGTTGCCTGGGGTGACCGTTCACCGTTTGCGCCCGCTGATGCAGGTAGGTAATGCACCTGTATTACTACAACTACTTTGGAGACTTCGTACGTTCGATATAGTCCATCTCCACTACCCTTTCATCTCTGGCGCTGAATTGGTGCGGGCGGTTACCTCGCTTTCGCGCACACCGTTTGTACTTTCCTTCCACAATGATCTAGTCGGCGACGGCCTGCGCGCACCGTTGTTCAAGCTGTACCAGCGTTTCTCCGCGCGCTTCACCGTGCGACACGCAAATCGCCTCTGTGCTGTCTCGCTTGATCACTACCGGAACAGTTTGCTTCGCAGAACTCTAGGAGCGCGGGCGCCAGTCGCCGTTGAGGTTTCGAACGGCGTTGATGTTAGCCATTTCGGAACAGACGGCCCGAGCCGTGTCCGTGAAACGTACGGCATTCCTAGAGACGCGCCACTGTTATTGTTCGTTGCCTCACTGGATCGTGCACACCACTTCAAGGGTTTATCCGAGCTGCTTACAGCTGTGCGTGGGCTGCCCGAACGTGTCTGGCTACTGATCGTCGGCGACGGCGACTTACGGGCAGGTTATCAACATACCGCCCATGAACTCGGCATAGCTACTCGAACCGTATTTGTTGGCAATATCGCCCACCGCGATTTACCGCCGTTCTATCGTTGCGCTGACGTAACAGTACTACCAAGCTCCCCGCCTGAGTCATTTGGTTTGGTGTTGGTCGAATCGTTATCCTGCGGTACACCAGTCGTAGCCAGTCGCATTCCCGGCGTACGTACCATTGTTAGCGATGGTCGTGATGGCCATTTGGCAGAGCCTGGCGATACTAATGATCTCCAGAAAAAGCTGACCAGGCTGATTGCTTTGGGTCCGGTGGAACGTGCAAAAATGGGACGCCTAGGGAGAGAAAAAGTGGTAGACCGCTATACATGGCCACATGTCGCTCGTCGCCTGGAGGGCGTCTACCGGGAAGTACTCGAGACTAAAGTTCAGGCAGCCAGTAGTAGAAAGCGTCTGGAGAGAGGAACATGAGGGAACGTGCTGGAAATTGAGCGTTCGTTTCTCTCTGAGCCAGATGTTACACGCCGCCCTGGTCTTGTCTATCAACATGCTCTAGACTGGCTCGCCTTGCAGCTCAGTGGCGGTGCGCAGTGGTCGTGTGTTACTTCGTCCCTTTTAGCCGGGAGTGAACTTATCCATCGCGTGCCGCAGGTGTCGTTTGCCCGATCACTTCCGCCCAGGTCTGACGAGTTTTGCAGGGCGATGGGGAGACAGCCGGCGAGTAACGTGCAGCCTGCGAATGGCAGCCTCGATGCGGTTGCCTGGTTGGAGCCGGTAGAAGAGGACAGGGAGGTAATTAGTCAGTTTCGCCACTGGCTTAGACCCGGTGGTTATGTTTACGTCGTTACTGGTGGCTGGCTGGCACGCTTCCTGTATGAACGCCGTACGATTCAACGAGACGACTTCCTGGCAGTCACTGAGGTTACTAGGTTGTTGACCTACCATGGCTTCCAGATCCGGGGACAAATTGGTATTCAGGGGCTACGCGCGGTTTGGTGGCACTATCTAAGCTTCTTAGCCCGTCTTCTAAGTCGTCCGGACTGGCAGGACCGATGCCATTTCGCCATGCGACGAGATTTTGTATCAGGCCATGTGCGTTCTTCCCTGTTTGCCATGAACTGTTTGACCGCTCAGGCGAATTGATGAGTGGCATCTATACTGGTGTGGCCGGATGGTGGCGTTTTCGGGTGGAACCGGTGAATGGCATTTGGAGCTAGAGGAATGAGACAAACAGTAGTCAACGGCTACCGAAGAATTGTAAAGCTGTCTGGAGTATCAGCAGTGGCACGCTCGCTTCACCAATTAACGTTCGTACGGCGAATTCATCGCAGCATTCTTGACAGGATGAAGAATGACAGGGTGTATGTGGAAGGCAACCTCATGTTTGTCGGCGCGGACCCATTACATCTTTCTGTCTATGGCATTCACGAACCTCTGGCGACGGAGCTGGTAAGGCATCTAGCACGCCCTGAGGATGTTGCGCTAGATCTCGGGGCGAACATCGGATACTTTTCGCTCCTGTTAGCGCGTGCGGTAGGGGAGAGCGGTACCGTGTATGCATTTGAACCGCATCCCGCAAATCACGCTCTTCTGCA
>JAICPS010000035.1 GCA_025929715.1 Anaerolineae bacterium
CACCGTAGCCTAGGCAGTAGGCCATTCCTCCCCCTTGCAGGGCCACCTGTTACCGGTATAATCCTGGTGCGTTCGTGAAAGTATTGGGTGTACCGGCCAATTTTGGAGGAAATTAGCCACAATCAGTAACATCCCAGGTTAACTCATCATGGTATGAGGAGGAGAATATGCGCAGGTTTTTGACATTTACCACGTTTTTGCTTCTTTTTAGCCTTCTGCTGGTCGCTTGCGGTGGTCAGGGCGAAGAACCCACCGAAGCGCCAGTAGTAGAACCCACTGAAGAGGCGATGGAACCCACTGAAGAGCCAATGGAAGAACCTACCGAAGAGCCGGCCGAAACAGACGGCGAGGCTTCCGGCGACTGTGCCAACGAGGAGGTCTTTTGCGTGGGCCTGGTCACCGACGTAGGCCAGATTGACGACCGGTCGTTCAACCAGTCAGCCTGGGAAGGCGTACAGCAGGCGGAGGCAGAGTTAGGCGCGCAGGTTGACTTTGTCGAGACGACAAACGCCACCGACTACGCCGCCAATATCGGCCTGTTTGCCGGCGAAAGTTATGACACCATTGTCACCGTCGGTTTTGCCCTGGGACCCGCGACCATCGAAGCTGCGGCTCAGTATCCTGACATCAACTTTATAGGTGTAGACCAGTTTGTGGCGCCAGAAGCCCCCGAAGGTTGGGAAGGCGATTGGCCGCCGCCCAATCTAGTGGGACTCATTTTCCCTGAAGATGTGTCCGGATTCCTGGCGGGTGCCCTGGCTGGCATGATGACTGAAAGCAATACGATTGCCGCCGTCCTGGGCACGGACCTGGTTCCACCGGTTGTGGCCTTCAAGGAAGGCTACGAAAATGGCGCCGAGCACGTGAACGAGGAAGTTACCATCATCTCGACCTACCATCCGGGTGGTCTGGACGTAGCCTTCACCGATCCCGGTTGGGGTGCGGACACGGCCCGCCAGGCTATTGATCAGGGTGCGGACGTCGTCTTCGGCGCAGGCGGAAACACGGGCAACGGCGCTCTTATCGAAGTGGCTAACCATGAAGGCCTCTACTGCATCGGGGTCGACACCGACCAGTGGGAAACGGTGCCTGAGGCGCAGCCTTGTCTCATCAGCAGCGCCATGAAGCTGATCACGCCTGCCGTGTTTGAGCTGGTTCAGGCGTCACAGAGCGGCAACTTCCCCTCCGGGAATTTTCTCGGTGAAGCCGGCCTGGCGCCTTTCCATGACTTCGAGGACGAGATTCCTCAGGAGGTCAAGGATCGCCTGGAAGAAATCCGAGTGGGCCTTGAATCCGGAGAAATCGAAACGGGTTATACGCCCGGCGGCTAATGCCGGGCTAACGCCGAATGACTTTCTATCATCATTGAGCATTGGAGTTAAGACAATGTGCGACGTGCAGCAGCGCGTCGCACATTGTCTTTTAGAGCGATGACGCTTCGCAACTCATCTCCCGGCGATATCGCCAGACGGCTCTGGCGCAGCGCGAGTGTCCCGATTGGCTCGGTCCTGCTGGCACTGCTAATCGGAGCCATCATACTTATCGTTTCAGGTGCATCGCCGGTGGAAGCTTACCGCGCTTTGTTTCGTGGTTCCTTCGGCGACGCGGCGGCGCTGGGGCGGACGCTGGAGAAGGCTACGCCCTTGATTTTCAGTGGGCTGGCGGTGGCCTTTGCCTTCAAAGCCGGACTATTCAACATCGGCGCTCAGGGGCAGCTATTATTCGGCGCGGTGACGGCGGCGGCTATCGGCTTCATGATCGAAGGGCTTCCTCCGCTGATACACGCGCCCCTCGCCCTGCTGGGCGGCGCATTAGCAGGCGCCCTGTTCGGAGCGATTCCGGGGATGCTCAAGACGTATACAGGGGCGCACGAAGTTATCACTACGATCATGCTCAACTACATAGCCATCAATCTTACGGACTACCTGGCGAATGGTCCGCTCCAGGATACCACGCCGGGCAATATCGTAGCGCGCACGCCGGCAATTGAAGCCAGCGCGCGCATCCCGGCGATTGGCGCCATTCCCCTTGGCTTCGTCATTGCGCTTCTCATGGCCGCCCTGGCCTGGTGGCTGTTGTGGCACACGACGATCGGCTTCGAAATTCGCACGGTTGGTCTGAACCCCTCCGCCGCTAACTATGCCGGAATGCGTGTCTCCACGACGATCATTGTGACCATGATGCTCAGTGGTCTACTGGCCGGGATGGGGGGCGCGGTGGAAACCCAGGGCATCATCGGCCGTTTCCAGCCGGGTTTTAACGTGGGACTGGGTTTTGACGGCATCACCATTGCGCTGTTGGGCAAGACGCACCCTCTAGGCGTGATACCCGCGGCCGTGCTTGTCGGCGCGATGCGTGCCGGCTCCAATCTCATGCAGTTCAACGCAGACGTTGCAACCGAAATCATAGACGTCATTCTAGCAATTATTCTGTTCTTTGTCGCCGCCGATTCGATCATACGCTGGATACTGCGCACGCGCGCCGTCAGCGAAGAAAAGGTGACGCTGAGCACGGGCTGGGGCCAGCAGTAGGAGAGAGGCAATGGAAGGCACAATAGTTCATACACCGCGTCCCTCTTCCATCAGCCGGTTCCTGCGCAATTACGGTGTCGCCGTGGCTGTTGTCCTGCTTATTCTGATAGGTAGTGGCATTTCCTATAGTATTACCCCGCTGAGAACAACGGCCGTACTTGCCGCCACGCTGCGCGCTTCCACGCCGCTGGCCCTGGGCGCCCTGTGCGGCCTGTATGGCGAGCGTTCCGGCGTGATCAACATTGGCATCGAAGGGCAGATGCTGCTGTCGGCATTCACCGCATTTCTGATCAATGCCTACGTCGGCAACCTGCTACTAGGCGTGCTGGTAGGCGTGTTGACGGGCGCAGTCATGGGCCTATTTCTCGCCTTCATGTCCGTGACGCTGAGGATGGACCAGATCATTGGTGGTACTGTGCTTAATATTCTGGCTTTCGGCCTCACCGGATATTTCTACCAGCAAGGCCTGACCACACCCGGCAAGCTGCAGCCGATTCCTCTAGGCCCGCTGGCCGATCTACCCCTGGTAGGTCAGGTGTTGTTTAATAATCCACCGATCACTTATCTTACCCTGCTGCTGGTGGCGCTTTCTCAATATGTCCTCTTCTTTACGCGTTGGGGATTGCGCACGCGGGCCGTGGGCGAACATCCCCGCGCCGCGGACACAGTAGGTATCAACGTCTATTTCATGCGCTATGCAAACGTGATCATCGGCGGTTGCCTCGCCGGTTTGGCGGGTGCATACCTGACGTTGGAACAGGTGGGCTCCTTTGAGCGCATGATGACCAACGGGCGTGGTTTCCTGGCGCTGGCAATGATGATTTTTGGCAAATGGAACCCGTTGGGCGCCTGGGGTGCGTCCCTTCTGATTGGCTTCACGTACGCCTTCCAGACGCGGTTGCAATTCATGGGCACGATAGAAATTCCTCCGCAGTTTTTCGGTATGTTGCCTTATCTCTTGACGATTATCGTTTTGGCCGGATTCGTGGGAAGGGCGCGGCCACCCGCAGCAGACGGCGTGCCGTACGAAAAGGAATGACAATGAGCGGACCGTTAACCGGCGAACCGCTGGCCCTCGAAGCACGAAACATCACCAAGCGCTTTCCCGGCGTTCTGGCCAACGATAGCGTGGACTTCGCGCTGGAAAAGGGCGAAATTCACGCCTTATTGGGCGAAAACGGTGCGGGAAAAAGCACCCTGATGAACGTCATATATGGGCTTTACAGCCCGGATGAAGGCCAGATCTGTGTCGACGGCAAGGAAGTTGCGATCCGAGATCCCAATGACGCCATCGCCCATGGTATCGGCATGGTGCACCAGCATTTCATGCTGGTGCCTGTCTTTACCGTCGCCGAAAATATCGTGCTGGGGTCTGAAATTACGCGCGGGCCAACGCTCGACATGCGGCAGGCTGAACGGCAGATTCGCCGCCTGTCAGAAGAGTTCGGCCTGCAAGTTGATCCGCAAGCAGTGGTAGAAGATCTGGCGGTTGGCGAGCAGCAGCGGGTGGAGATCGTCAAGGCGCTCTATCGTGACGCCCGCATCCTCGTCTTAGACGAACCGACAGCCGTGCTCACGCCACAGGAAGCCGACGACCTTTTTCGTATCATGCGTCAGTTGACCGACCGCGGCGTTTCCATAATTTTCATCACTCATAAGTTAAAGGAAGTGCTGGCTGTCGCCGATCACATCACGGTCATGCGGCGGGGCAGAGTTGTGGGAACCACGACGCCAGAGGAAACGGATGAGCAGGGTCTGGCTTCGATGATGGTCGGACGCGACGTGGTGTTGGAAGTTGACAAATCGCCCGCGCAGCCCCAACAGATTGTGCTGGAGGTTCAAAATCTGAGTGTGCAGGACGAGCGTGGCGTTGTTGCCGTGCGCGATGTCTCTTTTGAGGTACGAGCGGGCGAGATTCTTGGGATTGCCGGTGTGCAGGGCAACGGCCAGACAGAACTGGTCGAAGCGCTGACCGGTCTGCGCGCGCCGCAATCGGGAAGAATATTACTGGATGGAAGAGAGGTCCCTTTTCACAATCCACGCTATCTGATCGAGCATGGCGTTGCCCACATCCCGGAAGACCGCCAGAAACACGGGCTGGTGCTCCCCTACTCGATTGCCGACAATCTGGTTTTGAGCACCTATTATCGGGAACCGTTCTCCAGAGGCGTCCAACGTCGTCAGCGGCCGATAAATGCTCGGGCTGGGGCGCTTATTGAGGAGTTCGACGTGCGGGCGCCAGGAGCGTTTACGCCAGCAGGAAATCTTTCTGGAGGTAATCAGCAGAAGGTCATTGTGGCTCGCGAGCTGAGTAGGCGACTTCGGCTGCTGGTTGCGAATCAGCCGACGCGCGGTTTGGACGTAGGTTCCATCGAGTTTATCCATCGCCGTATGGTGCAGGTGCGCGATGAGCAAATCGCCGTGCTGCTGGTGTCGGCGGAGCTGGACGAAATTTTGTCGCTGGCCGACCGCATCGTCGTGATGTATCACGGCCGCATCGTGGCAACGCTCGCGACGGCGCAGGCGACCCGCGATAAGTTGGGCCTTTTGATGGCGGGTAGTGGGTTGTAGCCGCGGTTTCTTACCGCGTTTGGTTGTTCCTATGGGCGGCGATGTAGGCAAGTGCCCTATTCTGGCTGAGCTTGTGCAGGGCCATGATTCCCAGGGAAATGGCCATGGCGTAGTTAATGATATTGATACGCCCGTCCATCAGCGCGTAGCGCAATTCCTGAAGGGATACCCAGCGCAGCGAGTAGGGCTCGAGATCATCCGGATGGGGCACGGCAACCCGGCGCACGTTCATGCACAAGAAGAAATGACCAACGCCCACGTGCCGGTGCGCTTCGGTAATGAAGCTGCCCAGATAGCGCCATTCGTCACTTTCGTATCCGGCCCCCTTCAAAAGTTCTCGTTGGGCCGCGGCGAGGGGATCTTGGCCCGGTTGCAGATATCCTCCGACAACCTGCCAGGTTGAGCGGCGCGCGCCGTGCTTGTATCCTTCCAGAATAAGGGCGCGTCCCATGTCGTCGAAGACAACTGCGTTTACATAGTCATGGACGTTGACAATCGGCCAGTCGCTGATCACTCTCCCGTCAGGAAGACTGACCTTTTCCATGGCCACCTCGACGTGGGGATGTTCGATGACCAGTTCACTCTTTAAAATTTTCCAGTTCTCCCCAGGCATAGTCTCTCTTCTCTCGTCCGACTGCAATATGTGCCCCGTTGCGTCAGTGATATTATGGCCATTATCAGTTAGCCTACTTACATTCCACCTTTCATTAGCGCTCGTTGCGCAAACATCCATAGTCGTATACCGAGCCGTTTGCGAGGGCTGCAAGCTGGAACCTTGCGCTACGATAAGTTACACTCCAATCCGTGAGATCAAAGACCCCTCATCGCTTTCGCGTCCAATTGGCGGCGATCACTTTCGGCCGGCTCGTAGTGAATACCTCCATGCGGATGACCTATCCCTTTTTACCGGCCATCGCGCGTGGACTAGACGTGTCGTTTGGCTCCGTGGCGCAGCTCGTCGCCTTGCGCTCGTTTGCCGGCTTTTTGAGCCCTCTCTTCAGCCCTCTCTCCGAACGCTTTGGCAGGCGGCTGATCTTGGCGCTGGCGATGGTCGCCTTCAGCATCGGCTCGCTCATCGTCTTTATATGGCCCACTTACTGGATGCTGGGTGTGGCGCTGGTCGTGACCGGCGTCTCCAAGGTCGTCTACGATCCCGCTATGCAATCGTATCTGGGCGACGTGGTGCCCTATGAGAAAAGGGGCAAGGCGATTGCGGTCACCGAATTCTCCTGGGCCGGAGCGCTGCTGGTGGGAGCGCCGCTCATTGGACTGGTCATCGCCCGGCAGGGCTGGCATGCACCTTTCTTCTGGCTGGCGGTGCTGGGTGTGGCCTCCGCTGTGTTACTCTGGCTGCTGCTTCCCCCGGCGCAGGTGCACACCACGGGCGCGGCCAACCTCAAGGCGGTGCTGCGTGTAATGCGCCAGCATTCCGTGATTTGGGCGGTAGCCCTGTACGTCTTGTTTGCCATGATCGCGCAGGAGCTGCTGCTCATCGTCTACGGCGATTGGATGGAACAGAGCTTCGGATTGGCGCTGACCAGCCTCGGTCTTGCCAGCGGCGTCATTGGCGGCGCTGAGATCTTCGGTGAGCTGACCGCCGGCTGGACTGTGGACCGTTTTGGCAAGCGTCGCGTGGTCATCACCCTGGGAGTTGTGCTGGCAGGCGTCTATTTCCTACTGCCGTTCTTGAGCGTTAGCCTGGCGGCGGCGCTGGCGACTCTGTTCATTTTTTTCTATCTTTTCGAAGCCACCTTTGTGGGCAGTATGCCGCTAATGACGGAGGTCGTGCCAACGGCGCGCAGCGTGGTTCTCTCTGTCGCTTTTGCTTCCGCCGGATTAGGACGCATGATCGGCGCTCTGCTCGGCCCGGTCATCTGGCAGGAGTTCGGCCTGCGCGGCAACACATTGGTGGGGGCGTTGATGACGCTGTTGGCGATTCTGGTGCTGGCGCGCTGGGTGCACGAGCCGCAAGGCGAACTTACGCCGTCGAGAGGGCCTGATGAGGGAGCCGCCGCCTTCTCTGAAAACCCTGGAATGCGACGCAGATGAACGCAGATGAACGCAGATTTATTGACCTTTTAGTTCACTCGGCGGGTCAGCTTTGCGTGGTACCCGGACCCGGGCCGCAGCGTGGGACACAGTTAGGAACGCTGAACATTGTCGAAGATGGCGCGGTTGCTGCGCGCGATGGGATCATCATCGAAGTCGGACCTTCATCCGTCCTGCGCGGCCGTTACCAGGCGCAGATCGACATCGATGCCGGCGGGCGCAGTGTGCTGCCCGGATTTGTCGACCCGCACACGCACATCCCCTGGTCTGGCCAGCGCGCCGACGAGTTTGAAATGCGACTGCAGGGCGCCAGCTACTTGGAAATCATGGCCGCCGGTGGCGGGATCATGTCTACCGTGCGCGCCACGCGTGAGGCACCACTGGAAGCATTGGTCGAGGAAAATCTTCCGCGGCTAGAGCGCATGCTGGACTACGGCACCACCAGCGCAGAAGCCAAGACGGGATATGGCTTGCAAACCGAAACAGAGCTAAAGCAGCTCGAGGCGATGAACCTTTTAAACAGGCGCCAGCCGCTGGAGCTTTCCTGCACCTTCCTGCCGGCGCATGCGGTGCCGAGTGAGTTTCAAGGACGGACGGACGACTACGTACAGCACGTGATCGACGACATCTTGCCGGCCGGAGCGGCGTGGATGAAGGAAAACGACTTATCGCTCTTTTGCGACGTCTTTTGCGAAGAAGGAGTGTTTGACCTTGAACAGACCCGCCGTATTCTGACGCGGGCGCAAGAGATGGGATACCGGCTCAAAGTGCACGCCGACGAATTCGCCGCTCTGGGCGGCACGGCGCTGGCGGTGGCCCTTGGCGCGGTGTCGGCCGATCACCTCGTACAGACACCGCCCGAGGATATTGAGGCGCTAGGCAACGGCGCGACCGTCGCCGTGGGGCTGCCCGGCACGCCATTCGGCCTGGGGCATCACGCTTATACACCGGCGCAAAAAATTCTGGAAGCGGGCGGTGCGCTGGCGCTGGCCACGGACTGCAATCCGGGCACCTGCTGGTGTGAGTCGATGCAAATGGTAATCGCGCTTGCCTGCCGCTACATGGGGCTGACCCAGGCCCAGGCGCTGGCGGCGGCGACGTTGAACGCGGCCCACGCCATCGGCCGCGGAAGCGAGATTGGCAGCCTGGAACCGGGTAAACAGGCCGATATACTGGTACTGACTGAAGACGATTACCGTATGCTCGGCTATCGCTTTGGCGTGAATCTCGTAGAAACGGTGATCAAGCGCGGCCGAGTCGTCGCCGGTTCCCAGCGCTGATACCAGTCGCGCCCATTCACGCCGTTATTGGAAGGAGGTTGAAATGGAAATCTTAAATTTTGCCGGGTCCGGGGATGTCATCACGCTGATTGTACTCGCCGTGGTTCTCCTGGGCATATTGGCCCTGCTGCGCCTGATGTTCAAGCTGACGGCGACGGTCTTTCGGCTGGGTTGCGCCGTCGTGTTTCTCATCGTCGGCGCCGCCGCGGTTTACCTGTTTTTGGTTTGACCCACGAGAAACTTTCCCGGAAACTGGCTTGAGGTCGGACCCTTGAGGTTCCGGGAAAGTGACCGAGACCCCACGACTTCCGGTCTATTGCGTTGGTATTGGGCAACGGTATAATTTGAATTCACGTTATGTCTGATCGAATTATTACCATTGTCGTATTTGCCGTTCTCCTACTCTTCGCCGGCTGCCGTGACGCCCCGGACGGCGCCGATCCGACGCAGGCGGCTAACGGGCTGGATGGGGCCGTAACGACGCACGTTCCCGCGCCGGAAGTAGGTGTGGCGTCCACTGCGACAGCCGTGCCACCGTCGCCGACGCCCCAGGAGCCGCTGGCGGCGACGGTCAACGGCGAGCCGATCACGCTCGCGGCGTATGAAGAGGCGTTGGCGAGGCAGCAGCAGGGGCAGAGCGCCATTCTGCCGGACGAGGACCCGGCGCTCAACCAGGAAACGCTGGTGCTGAACATGTTGATCGAGCGCGCGCTGATCGAGCAGGCAGCTGCTGCCAATAACATCGCACTCACGACCGAAGCGGTGGATCAGCAGATTGCAGAATTGCGCCAGGTGTCGGAAGAGAACAATGGTGAGGGCAGTTTTGAAGCCTGGCTGCAGGCTAACCAATGGACAGAAGAGGCATTTCGCGATGCACTAGCTTACGAGATGCTGACCGAGCGCGTATCAACGCTGGTGACGGCGGACGTGCCGCAGACGGCGCCTCAGGTGAGAGCGCGCTACATCCAGGTCGAAGATGCGGCGCTGGCGCAATCTCTGTTGGAGCAGGTTCGTGCAGGGGCTGATTTTGCGGCGCTGGCGCGCGAGCACTCGCTTGATCGTACCACCGCAGCCGATGGCGGCGACCTGGGCTATTTTTCGCAGGGAACGCTGCTCGTTCCGGCGGTGGAGGAGGCAGCGTTCGCTCTGGAGGCCGGGCAGTTGAGCGACGTGATTACAGCGACCGGCCCTGACGGCGGGCAGACTGTTTATTATCTCGTGCAGGTCGTAGAGGTCGATGCAGAGCGGCCCCTCGGCCCCGACCAGCGCGCGGCGTTGTTACAGGAGCGCTTTGAGAGCTGGCTGGCGGAACAGTGGTCGCAGGCCGAAATAGAGAGATTTATCGAGACGGGTACATAGTTCTTAATTAAGCGGGTGGACGGGGTTCGTAGCCGGCGCTTTAGCGCCTGAGCACTAAAGCGCTTACTACGAGCCATAGCCAATTGAAGAGGGACCGATGGCAACTAGAAGGGGAAGACGCGGCTGCGTAACGGTATTGCTTAACCTGATTTCGCTGATGGTTGTGGTCCTGATCTTGCTCGCGATTGCCGGCGTTGTCGCCGTCGTCGCCGCTCCGGACCTGGTGGCGCCCGTAACTGAGGCGCTGGGGATCACGGCGGCGGAGGAGGAGGAAATTCCCCCGACGCCGACGAGCGTTGCCGTCGCCTTTGTGCCAACTTCTACAGTGACGCCGCCCGGCTCCGATGATCTGCGCCCGACGTGGACGCCGCAAGCGCCGATCTCCACGGCGCCGCCTACGGCGACGAATACCCGCCGCCCAACGGCCGAACCGACGATCACAGTAACCTTCCCACCCGCAACCAATACCCCAACCATAACGCCATCGCCGACGGCGACAGATACGCCGGGTCCACCTCCCACCGCAACCGTAACGCGCTCGCCTTACCCCTTCACTAAGTCCGACACCAGTCCAATTTACCTGCAGAATTTCGCCAATAACGCCGGCTGCAACTGGCTGGGTATTGCCGGGGAGGTGCTCAATCTGGAAGGTAACCCGGTGGGCGCCGGGCAATATCAGGTACATATCTGGGGCAGCGGCATTGAAGCGCGCGTGCCGGTGGGCGGCGCCCCAGCCTACGGCCCTTCTGGCTACGAACAGTTTGTCTTCAACGCCCCGGTCATCCGCGATTACAACGTGCAGCTTGAAACCGGCAGCGGCAGCGCCGTCTCTCAGATTTACGCCGTCCAAACTCGCGCCAGTTGTAATCAGAATTTGTTGTTGTTGAATTTTGTTCAGAATCATTCTTGACCCTCTACCTCGTCGGCACCCCCATCGGTAATCTCGAAGACATCACCCTTCGCGGGCTGCGGGTATTGCGCGAGGTCAGTCTGATTGCGGCGGAGGATACGCGGACGACGGGGCGGCTGCTGAAGCATTATCAGATCGATACGCCGCTGATCAGCTTTCACGAGTACAGTGATGAAGGGCGGGTTGCCGAGCTTATGGAGCGGCTGGCGTTGGGAAACGTGGCGCTGGTTTCGGATGCCGGCATGCCCGGTCTCTCCGATCCGGGCTACCGGCTGGTACAGGCCGCGTTGCAAGCCGGCGTTACGGTAAGTCCCATTCCCGGCCCTTCGGCGGTGGTGACGGCGCTGGTCAGTAGCGGCCTGCCTAGCGACAGCTTCTACTTTCTCGGTTTCCTGCCGCGACAACAAAAGGCGCGACGCGAGGCGCTGGCGGACGCGGCACGGATGACCACGACGCTCGTGGTCTACGAGGCGCCGCACCGGCTGCTGGCGTTTCTGGAAGACGTGATTGAAGTGTTGGGCGACCGCCAGGTCGTCGTTGCGCGCGAATTGACCAAGCTTTACGAAGAGATCTGGCGAGGTCCGACGCGCGAGGCGCGCGCTCACTTCGCGGAGCACGAAGTGCGTGGGGAAATCACAGTGGTGATCGCGGGAGCGTCTGAGGAAGAGCTGGTATGGGATGAAGCCGCCGTGTGTCGCGCCATGGAAGATCAGCTTGCGCGCGGCGTGCGGCGCAAGGAAGCAGCGGCCGATGTGGCCAAACGCTCAGGCTGGCGAGCGCGGGAGGTGTACGATCTGTCTTTGGGTAAGTAGGTGTGGAACGATTTTGAAAATCGATCTACACATCCAAATAAAACGTCATCCGCTGCAGCTGGGCTACCGGGTCGCTGTACTGCACCTTCACCCCTTCCGGCACGTTGATGCTGATCGGTGCATAAGTTAGGATGGCGCGCACGCCCGATGCGACCAGGCGGTCGGCGAGCTCCTGCGCGGCGGTCGCCGGCACGGCGAGCATGGCAATCTGCACCTTCTCGCGGCGCAAGACTCTTTCCAGGCCGTCCACGTGCCGTACCATGATGCCGCCGATCTTCTGACCCACCGTCTCCGGATCGTTGTCGAATATCCAGGCAACGCGAAACCCCCGGTTCTTGAAGCCGCCGTAATTGGCCAGCGCGTGGCCCAAAAAACCGGCGCCGACCATCGCCACCGGCCATTCGCGGTCCAGCTTCAGGATGCGCTGTAACTGCTGCACCAGATAGTTGATGTGATAGCCCGTCCCCTGCTTGCCGAAATCACCAAATAGCGAGAGATCCTTGCGGATCTGCGCAGAGCTGACGCCGAGACGGTCGCCCAGCTCCTGTGACGACGTGGTGACCTTATCCCCCTCCTCGACCATGCGCATCAGCGCGCGCAAGTAGATCGGCAAACGTCCGATGACAATATCAGGGATGTCATGAGCCACGTCGGGCGATTCCTCGGCTATCGACTCTTCGATTTCGGTCATATTAGAGGATTACTTCGTTGCGTCTTGATTGTCGGGGAACAGACCGCCAGCTGATTTCCCTCTCATAGATTAAACACCGGATGAAGTTCATTACACAGTTCCCACCAATCGTGTAACATTTCACAATTGTAGCATAGCGTTTGGGGCCCCGCAAACCCGTTGCGCCCGACAGAGCTCTGATCAGCGCCTAAATTTCACCTATACAGAATAAACGGTGCACTCCTATAATTGGCGCTGTGAAGTCGAAGACGAGGATAATATGCAGATGCGTCGAGCCATATTCACAGCCATCATCCTATGCGCAGCCGTCGTCTTGCTGGGCGGTGGTTACTTCCTCTACCAACAGCAACAGGCGCGGGCGCAGCAAGATTTCGAGATATTGCGCCAGGCTGCCGTCGAGCGCGGGCGCATCGAGTCTACCGTGAGCGCCACCGGTTCAATTGCCCCCGAAGCGCTGCTCACCCTGACCTTTGGCGCTCCTGGCACGGTGCAGCGCGTAAGCGTCGAACGAGGGCAGAGCGTGGAGGAAGGTGACGTGCTGGCGACGCTCAACACCGAAGAGCTGGCCCTGCTGCTGCAGCAGGCGCAGGATGCGCTGCGTGTGCAGGAGCTGACCCTGGTCCAACGCCGCGACGGCGAGCCCAGTCCGGCAACGCTGGCTGCCGCCGAAGCCGACATTGCCGCCGCTGAAGGCAATGTAACCGTGGCGCGCGGCAACCTAGCCGCGGCTCAGGCAGCCGTCTCGCAGGCGCAGGCCAACGTCGGCCAGCTAACCGCGGGCGCGGGCAGTGGCGAACTTGCCGCCGCCGAGGCCAGCGTCGTGGCCCGACAGGCCGAATATGACACGATTCGCATCCAGTACAACACGGCGCTGGCCGGTGGATTGGCCGGCCCGCAAGAAGAGCAGCTGCGCGCGCGGCGAGACGCTGCCGAAGCAGCGCTTGATGCGGCCCGGGCCCAATTGGCCGCGCTGCAGGAAGGCGCGCGTCCGGCCGACCTGCAGGCAGCAAACGCCGGGGTCGCTGCGGCCCAGGCCCGGGTGCAGTCGGCCGAAGGCAGCGTGGCCGTCGCCGAAGCCAATCTGGCCCGCGCACAGGCCGCCTACGATCGTCTGCTGGAACCCCCCACCGAGCCAGAGCTAGCCATTCTGCAGGCGCAGGTGGACACCGCCGCCACCAGCGTCGCCCTCGCCCAGTTGCGCCTGGATCAGGCCACGATTGTGGCGCCGATGCGTGGTACGGTGGCCAACGTGCTGGTCAACGTCGGCGAGCAGTCGGCTCCCGGCGCGCCGGCCGTGACGCTGGTCAACGAAGAAGCGTTCCACCTGAATGTCAGCGTGGACGAAATCGACATCGATCAGGTAACCCTCGGTCAGGAAGTGGACATTACGCTGGACGCGCTGCCCGACGCCTCCGTCGTCGGCCAGGTAGCCGACATCGCGCCCACGGCGCTCAGCGAGGGCGCCGGGGTGGTTTCATATCAGGTTACAATCAACATAGCGGCCGAAGACCTCCCCTTGCGCCCCGGCATGACGGCCAACGCCGCCATCGTCGTGCGCGAGATAGACGACGTTCTGATCGTCCCCAACTGGTCCATTCGCCTGGACCGCGAGACAGGAGAGGCGTTCGTCAATCGCCTGCAAAACGACGGCGACATTGACGAAGTAAGCATCGAAACCGGCCTGCGCAACGACCAGTTCAGCCAGGTGCTTGGCGGGCTTGAAGAGGGCGATGTGGTGGTTGTGACCGATGAACGTGAGGCGTTTAGTTTGTTTGGAAATTAGCGATTAGCACTTGGAGATCGCGTTCAATCGATAATCTCCAGTCTCCATCTAAACCATGACCAAAGGATCACATCCCATAATCTCTATCACCAACCTCACCAAAATCTACCAGATGGGTGAGCATCAGGTCCGCGCGCTAGACGGGGTTTCGATGGAGGTGCAAAGGGGTGAGTTGTTGTCGATAATGGGGCCTTCCGGCTCGGGGAAGTCTACGATGATGAATATGCTGGGTGCGCTGGACCAGCCTAGCGGCGGGGTCTATCGGCTCGACGGCGTGGACGTAAGCCAGATGAATGACGACCAGCTGGCCGAGATACGTAACCTGAAGATCGGCTTTGTCTTCCAGAGCTTCAACCTGCTTTCGCGCACGCCAGCGCTACAGCAGGTCGAACTCCCGCTCATTTACGCGGGCACGAAGCAGCGGCGCGAGCAGGCGCGTCACGCGCTGGAGCTGGTCGGCCTGGGCGACCGCCTGGATCATAAGCCCAGCGAGCTCTCCGGCGGGCAGCAGCAGCGGGTGGCCATCGCCCGCGCACTGGTCAACCAGCCGGCGATCATCCTGGCCGACGAGCCAACCGGCAACCTCGACAGCAAATCAGGGGCTGAAGTAATGCAGATTTTTCAACGGCTGAACCGCGAAGAAGGGATCACAATCATCTTCGTCACCCACGATCCCTGGATCGCGCGCCACACCAGGCGCGTGGTGACCCTCGCCGATGGCAAAATTGTGGGTGATGAGCAAGTGGCCACGCCGCTGGTTGCCGGCCAGGCCGAGCGACCGTCGGAGTCGGCGCTTCACTAACGATGAACTTGGAACAAAACCTGCGCATGTCTCTGCGCGCGCTCGCTGCCAATAAGCTGCGCTCTTTTCTGACGATGCTCGGCATCATCATCGGCGTCGCCGCCGTGATCACCCTTATTTCCGTGGGCCAGGGCGTGGAGCATTTTATCGCCGAGCAGTTTCAGGGCCTGGGCAACAACTTGCTCTTCGTCTTTCCGGGCCAGATCCAGCCCGGTGGCCCACCGCAGGCGCGCAGCGGGCAGGGACTGACCAACGACGACGTCGAAGCTCTGTCTGATCCGCTGCTGGTTCCAGACGTGATCCGCGTCGTTCCCGAATACGACCGCGCCGCCCTGGTGACGCGCGACCGCTACGAAGCGCGCACCAGCGTCAGCGGCACGACGCCCGACTACCCGGACGTGCGTAACTTCTATCCCATCGCCGGCAGCTTCTTTGGCTGGCAGGACGACCACGCCGTGGCCCGCGTCGCGGTGCTAGGCCAGACGGTCTACCAGGAGCTTTTTCCAGACGGCGAGCCGCCGGTTGGCCAGACGATCAAGATCAATAACGTCAACTTTCGCGTCATCGGGCTGCTGGAAGAAAAGGGCGGTTCCGGCTTCAACGATCAGGACGACGTAGTGCTGGTGCCGTTGAGCACAGCGCAGCGGCGGTTGTTCCCCGCACGCCGCTCTGACGGCAAGATGCGCATCGACTTTATCTACGCCCAGGTGACGGACGAAGAGCGCCAGGAGGCAGCCATCGTACAGATAGAGTTGGCGCTCCGCGCCGCGCACCGCATCGACTTTGACGAAGAGAACGACTTCACCGTTCTCAGCCAGTCCGAAATCGTGAGCGCCTTTGGCGAAGTCACCGGCATCCTGACCCTTTTCCTGGCCGTCATCGCCGGCATCTCGCTGCTCGTCGGCGGGATAGGCATCATGAACATCATGCTTGTTTCGGTGACCGAGCGTACCCGCGAGATCGGTCTGCGCAAAGCCGTAGGCGCCAAGCAGCGCGACATTTTGTGGCAGTTTCTGGTCGAAGCGGTGCTGCTCGCCGTCGCCGGTGGCATAGTCGGTCTGGCCCTGGGCGCGGCAGGCGCTCAGATCATCGCCGGCCTCTCCGACACGCTCACACCGGTCGTGGCCTGGGACTCCATCGCGTTAGCCATCGGCTTTTCGGCTGCCGTCGGCCTCTTTTTCGGCATCTTCCCCGCCCGCCGCGCCTCCCGCCTCAATCCGATAGACGCGTTGCGGTACGAATAAATGAACCTCTCCGAAAACATCCGCATCGCCCTGCGGGGCCTACAGGCCAATAAGCTGCGCGCTGGCCTGACCATGCTGGGCATTATGATCGGCGTTGCCGCCGTCATTACCCTACTCTCGATCGGCGATGGCGTCACACGCTTCGTCGCCGACCAGTTCATCGGCCTGGGCACCAACCTGGTCTTCATTCTGCCCGGCGACGATCCCACCCAGGGGGGCGCCACCCTGACGATAGACGATGCCGAGGCGCTGGCCGATCCAGCCGTGCTGCCGGACGCCGCCGGCCTGGCCCCGGTGCTCTTCCGTGGCGCCGATCTGCAGTATGAGGGCGAGTTTTACGCCACGACCGTGCGCGCTACCACGCCGGATTACGGGCCGCTGCGCGGCTACAACGTGGCGCGCGGGCGCTTCATCGACGAGAACGACTATCTGGCGCGCTCGCGGGTGGCCGTGCTCGGACAGGTGACGGCCGACAGCCTCTTTGCCCCCAGCGTCGATCCGCTGGGAAAAGACGTCAAGATCCGTGGCATCAACTTCCGTATTGTGGGCATTCTGCAAGAAAAGGGCGGCGGCGCCTTTGGCAGCGAAGACGACCTGGTCATCGTGCCTCTCACCACGGCCCAGGAACGGCTGTTCAACGCCCGCGACCAGCGCGGTCGCTACCTAGTGGATATGATCATCGTCGAAGCCGTCAGTAGCGACGCCGTTACCAACGTCTTGCTGGACGCCTCTCAGGCGTTGCGCAACTTGCACAACATCAACTTCCGCGACGAGGACGACTTTCTGGTGCTCACACAGCAGGATTTTCTCAGCGCCTTCGGCGAAGTGACCGCCGTGCTGACCCTCTTCCTCGGCGCCATCGCCAGCATTTCCCTGCTCGTCGGCGGGATCGGCATCATGAACATCATGCTCGTCTCGGTCACCGAGCGCACGCGGGAAATCGGCCTGCGCAAAGCCGTAGGCGCCCGGCGGCGGGACATTCTGGGCCAGTTCCTTACTGAAGCCGTCCTGCTTTCCATCCTCGGCGGCCTCCTGGGTATCGGCCTCGGCATACTGGGCGCCTTCGCCATCCACCAGGCCGTGCCCGAGCTGGACACATCGGTCACGCTCAACTCCATCGCCCTCGCCGTCGGCTTCTCCATCGCCGTCGGTCTCTTCTTCGGCATCTACCCGGCCACGAGAGCAGCGCGTTTGCATCCGATTGAGGCGTTGAGGTTTGAATAAGAAGAGATTGGGAATTGAGGATTGGAGATTTGTCATCTTGTTATGGCATAATACAACAAAGCAATTGGAAACGTTTCCTAAAAGGTGATTTCACGACCGTTTAGACATATAGATTGCATGTTGGCCAAGCGTAAAAAACAACAATTGGCCAGCTTGGCCCATACGATCCGCCGACAAATCGCCACAGAGGAGGCATAACGATGAAAAACCTGAATCCCGATCAGAAATACTTCGTCGAAGAGTTTTACGAGGATTACCGGGAGGGGCTGCTCTCGCGGCGCGAGTTCGTCAGGCGCGTCGCGTTTATCACGGGTAGCATGGCCGCTACCGTCGTGACCATGGGTGCGGTTGGCTGCTCGCCGGACGAACTGCCATCCCCAACGGAGCCTATGCCGACGCCCGAGCCGCCTCTGGCGACAGCCACTACCTCGACCACGGTCACCACGGCGACGACGACGCCAGCGGAAGCTTCGCCTACGCCGCCCGCCGCATCCGAAACGCAACCCGCAGCTACGGGAACGTCGGAAGCTGCGACGGTGACGTCTGAGGTCGGTCTGACGCCTGTTCCTGGCGCGCAGAGTCCGTTCTCCGTGCCCATAGGCGACCCGTCGGTCGAAGCGGGCGACGTGCCCATCGACAGCCAGGGTGAGCAAATCACCGCGTACCTGGCGCGGCCCGTGCAGGACGGAACATATCCCGCCGTGCTCGTCTGCCACGAGAATCGCGGCCTTACGGCGCACATCCGCGACGTGGCGCGCCGCTTCGCCCAGGCAGGTTACGTGGCTCTAGCTATTGATCTCCTTTCGCGTGAAGGCGGTACCGATACCCTCGATCCCGACCAGATCCCCGGCCTGCTCAGCAACGCCGGTGCGCAACGACACGTGGCCGATTTCAGCGCCGGCTTTTCCTACCTACAAAGTCTGGACTACGTTGACGGTGGAAGTATCGGTATGACCGGTTACTGCTTCGGCGGAGGCGTCACCTGGGACACAGCCACCGCACTCCCCGAGCTGCAAGCCGCCGTGCCTTTCTACGGGCGCGGGCCAGAACTGGGACAGGTCTCCAACATCCAGGCCGCCGTGCTGGGCGTCTACGCCGAGCTAGACACCCGCATCAACGCCGGCATCGCCGCCCTCGAGCAGGCGCTCGACGAGGCCGGCGTCACCTACCGGTTTAATATCTATCCCGGCGTCGACCACGCCTTCCACAACGACACCGGCTCCCGCTACATGGAAGAACAGGCCACCCGCGCCTGGCAAGACACCCTGGCCTGGTTTGAGACATACCTCTAGAGGAGTTATTC
>JAICPS010000487.1 GCA_025929715.1 Anaerolineae bacterium
CAAAATGTACATGGCCTACGGCCTTTGTCTCAGCGATGCTCAGATGATGCGCGCGCTGGAAGCGGTCCGCGACGTGAATGGCTGGCCTGTCGTGCATGCCGAGAATTGGTCCATCATCCAGGAGCTAGTGGCGCGCAACGTCGCTTCCGGCAACACAGATGCCTGCTGGCATCCGCGCAGTCGCCCGGCGATTATGGAAGGAGAGGCGACCGGACGCGTCATCGACATTACTATGCTGGTTGGCACGCGCCTGCATGTGTTTCATATTACCTGTGACGAAGCCGTGCAACGTGTTGCTTCTGCACGCGCTCGGGGCCTGCCGGTGACCGGCGAGACGTGCCCACAGTATCTGTTAAACACACAGGAGCTTTACGACCGTCCAGGCCTGGATGGAGCGCTAGCCGTCTGCGCGCCGCCTATTCGTTATGCGGATTCACAGGAGGCGTTGTGGCGGGCGCTGGGCCGTGGCGACCTGCAGGTCGTTTCGTCCGATCACTGCCCCTTTTCGCGAGCCGAAAAAGAGAGCGGATTGACCGATTTCATCCGCATTCCAGGCGGCGTTCCTTCTGTCGAGGTTCGCTTCCCGGCGCTCTACAGCGAGGGCGTGCGGCGCGGGCGTATCAGCCTCAACCAATGGGTTGACGCCTGTTGCACCACCCCAGCGCGCCTAGCAGGCCTGTGGCGAAAGGGGCAAATCAGGGCCGGCTGTGACGCGGACATTGTTGTATTCGATTCGCAGAAAGTGGTTGATGTGACTTCTGAATCACTACACGAAAATGTAGACTGGACTCTTTATGAAGGCAAGACCATCAGCGGTTGGCCGGTCGTGACTATGAGCCGGGGAGAAGTCATCGTCGAAGACGGAGTGTTTAGCGCAGAGGCAGGTCGTGGGCGCTTCGCTGAGCGCAGCTATCCGGACTGAAGCGCTGCTCACGGCCCATGGTGGCCCGTTATGCCGTCAAATTGTCTAATTTAAAGCACCTTTTGCTTCTTACCGCGCTTTTGGGGCGACGCACCACCCCCCTGATCATAAGGTATCACAGCAATCGTCCCATCTGTCTCTAAAATTGCCCATTGCACCTGAGATAGATCGCTGAATCCGGACTTGTGCAGTTCGGCGAATATCTCGTCCGCGCTGACGCGCTCTTCATTCAGGTGCTGTTCAATTAACTCACCGTCGGCGACCAACACGGCTGGCGAGCCACTGACTACTTTCGAAACAGTCTTGTTGTGGTACTGCAGGAGCGTTGAAATGAAAACCACGACAAACAGCGTAGAAACGCCAATAATAGCGTTTGTGAGTGAGGAATCTTCCCTAATAAGCGCCTGCTGGAGCAGTTCTGGGATCATGAGCAAGGTAACCAGCTCTAGCGTCGAAAGTTGAGAAAACTCTCGTTTGCCCATAATTCGCAGGCCAAACAGAAGGAAAAGATAGATGATGAGGACACGCAATACTGTTTCCATGATGCAATCCTAAGGGAAGACAAACGTACCAACATCAAGTTCGATGTCCGACGGCGCAGCTAAGCTACCGGCAGCGACGCCGATGCTGCCTTCATGCGACCAGTAGCGTTCAGCCTGCAAGTCTACGACAACGCGGCGGGTTTCTCCGGCTTGTAGGTTGCTAAGCTGCACGTAATACGCATCGGGCGTGATCACAGCGACAGAGGGCCGAAATGTGACGGCAGTGAATGCCGAGATGTAGTCTTCGCTTACCTTTACGGTTACCGTCGGTACCGTTTGTGATGAAATGTTTTCTACAGACACGGTCAGAGGATTGGTCATCTTATAGCGTAAGCGGGTTGGATAACGGACCTCTACAGACAAAGCCTCGCCGTCTGCCCTTACCGTCTCAAAGCTCTCGCCAAACAGGCCAAAAAGGGCCAGTAACGGGATGAGCATAAGTAAGGGCACCCCGAATTTCTGGACATTCTTAAAGATCCACTTTTCTTTAATCTCTGGAGCTTGCGGCACACCGAAATCTTTCTCACTCACTGGCTCAATCTCCCTGTGGCTCGGCGTCTTCGGTCGAAGACGCCATACCCGTCAGAATTGAGGCTCATGAATTAACAACAGTTCCACCATTGGGATGGATCACCTGACCTGAAATGTACGAGGCGTCATCCGAGGCCAGGAAGACAAAAGCAGGCGCTACCTCTTCGGGTTGTCCAGGCCGTTTCATTGGTACGTCAGCGCCAAAGCTCTTCACCTCTTCCTCGGGAAACGTCGACGGTATGAGCGGGGTCCAGATTGGCCCAGGCGCCACGGCGTTGACGCGGATTTGCTTCTCCGCGAGGTTCATCGCTAGAGAGCGGGTAAAGGCGACAATCGCCCCTTTTGTGGAGGCGTAATCCAGTAAATGAGCGCTGCCCTTATAGGCTGTGACGGACGTCGTATTGATGATAGCGCTACCGGGTTCCAGATACGGCAGCGCCGCTTTGGTTAGATAGAATTGCCCAAAGATATTCGTGCGAAACGTCTTTTCTAGCTGCTCTTTGCTGATGTCCAGCAGGCTTTTTTGCGGATGCTGTTCTGCCGCGTTATTAACCAGTATGTCAAGACGATCGTATTCGTCTATAACGGTACGCACGGCCTCCTGACAGAACGCCTCGTCCCCGATATCACCTTTAATCAAAAGGCATGACGCGCCTT
Source organism: Anaerolineae bacterium (assembly GCA_025929715.1). Lineage (GTDB taxonomy): Bacteria > Chloroflexota > Anaerolineae > Promineifilales > Promineifilaceae > JAAYYY01. The sequence continues at coordinate 2,653 of JAICPS010000487.1, forward strand.
CCTGCTCAACCTCGCCCTTCGTATCCTCCGCGTCTTTGTCCTCTTCCAGATAGATGATAGCGATACTGGCTCCTTCACGAGCATAAAAAATTGCCACGGAGCGACCGATACCACTGTCGCCTCCGGTAATCAATGCCACCTTGCCGTCGAGCTTGCCGCTGCCGCGGTACTGCGCATCGTCGCTTTTGGGCCGCGGCTCCATCAGGTCGCGGCGTCCTGGCCGCACATCCTGGTGTTGGGGGGGCAACGTCTGATCCGGTTGCTCTCCGCGACGCCCGCCCTGCTTCTTATTTTGTTCCTGATTCACCTGATCCTCCGCACGAATTGTCTCGCTTCTACAACTTTCGCGAGCAAAGTCTAGTACTGCCTTAAAGTAAAGTTTAGCAGTCTGGTGCGAGATATCAGTATGCCCCGGCATAGCGGGCGGATATAAATGTGGTAATAATGTTGAGCTTCGTCGGGAAGTCTAGAAGGCGCAAGCTGGAAAGATATGCTAGCGGCTGCGCGCCGCGAGCGCAATCGCCACGAACTGCGCCACGACTTCCATCAGATGCTCGTGTTCCGCGGTGAAGATTCGCGCAATGGGACTCTCGACACTCAGCACGCCGAGCACCTGCTCCCCCACTTTTATAGGCACGTCCAGCTCTGACTGCATCTCGGCGTATTGTTCGTAGTAGTCTGCTTCCCCACTCACATTGCCTGTACGCCGGCTGCGTCCGCGCCTCACCACCCAACCACACAATCCCTCACTTATGGGCTGGCGATAGCCCCGCACTTCCTCTATCGGCTTGCCATCTGCAGCAAGCCAATGAATGGTCTCTCCCTCCACCAGACCCAGCGAGCTATAGGCAGCGCCGGTCATCACGCGCACTTCTTGCGCCGCCTTCAAAAATAGAGCATCGTACTCTGTTGCCAGCGCTGCCATCTCGATGCCAACGCCGGCAAGCTGGCGCAAGCGCTTTTCGGGTACCATCAGTCTCCTCCTGAAGCAAAATAAGGCGCCACGCGCTCGCCGAGCAACTGAATAGCGGCCGCTTCGTCGCGCCCATGAGGGGTGCCGAACTCCACACGAGA
>JAICPS010000249.1 GCA_025929715.1 Anaerolineae bacterium
ACCACGGCCGCGCCCGGCTTGACCATGTCGGGGGTGATCATGGCCGGGCGGCCGGCCGCCGCCACCAGCACGTCGGCCTGCCGGGTGAACCGGGACAGCCGCCTGGTGCCGGTGTGGCAGAGGGTGACGGTGGCGTTGGCCTTCTGCAGCAGCATAGCCACGGGCAGGCCGACGATGTTGCTGCGGCCCACGACGACGGCCTCGGCTCCGCTCGTTTTGACGCCGGTCTCTTCCAGCAACACCATCACGCCGTAAGGGGTGCAGGGAATAAAGAGCGGGTCGCGCCCTTTCATCGCCAGGCGCCCAATGTTCACCGGATGAAAGCCATCCACGTCTTTACCCAGGTCGATCTTGTTGAGCACTGCCTCTTCATCCAGGTGGTCGGGCAGAGGGAGCTGCACCAGAATGCCGTTTACCTGCGGATCGGCGTTCAGCTCCGCAACCAGCGATTCGACCTCTTCCTGGCTGGCGTCAGGATCCAGGGTATGGCCGGTGGAACGTATTCCTAACTCTTCAGACTTGCGCTGCTTCATACGCACGTAGGTCGCCGAGGCAGGGTCTTCGCCCACCAGCACGGTCGCCAGACCGGGCCGGTGGCTACGCCCGGCTACCAACGCTTCTACGCCGCGGCGTACTTCCTCGAGCACCCTTTCGGCAATTGCCTTGCCGTCTATCAACGTTGCGGTCATGATGTTAACACTGGACAACGAGTTACAAACTCGTTGCTCTCACCCTTTTCGTCTAACAACGATGCAGTCATGACGTTAACCCCTCTGAATGTTCTTACTCAGGAAGGAATTCGGTTCCCAGAAATTTGTCCAGCCAGATGCCCACCGCGGCGCCCAGGAAAAACGCTGTCAGTACAAAGTAGAGCGTTCCGTATTCGGCGACCGTCGTGTCCAGTACAAACTCAATCAGACCTACAGTCACCACAGAGCCTACAATTAGCGATATAACAATGACCAGAATTCGTTTTACAAGCATATGGGATGACCTCCGCTTTAGGTAGCCGCGGTTTGAAGTGACCGCTTTAGCGGTCGGATAGACGGCTAAAGCCGTTACTACAAACCTGGTGTCTATTTCTGAGAATTAATGCGCTCTTGAAGCACGTCCCGGACCTGGCTCGTGAGTTCTTCAGGGGAAATCGGTTTGGTTAGATATTTGTTGGCCCCCAGCCTCAACCCCTTGTTGACGCTTTCCATATCCGTCTTCGCGCTTAGCATGATGATTGGCAGGTCAGACGTTGCCGATGCTTCTCGCACCGCTTCGCAGACCGAGAAGCCGTCAATACCCGGCATCATCACGTCCAGAATCATGACGTCGGGTGAATCTTCCTTCAGTTTATTTAGGGCGTCGAAACCATCCTCGGCCTCGGTGACATCAAACCCTGCGCGCACTAACATCAGTCGCAGCAGCGTACGCGCCATTGGTTCATCGTCCACGACTAGAACAGACCAGCTCAATGCGTCCTCTGTTTGGTACTCGTACCGCTCAAACGGGTGTTAGCCCATCGAGCAATTGTAATCGTTTCTCGTTTTCCGGCAATGCAGCGCCGTACAACGATTTTAAAAATCGTTCTACTACGGCAGCTTCATCACCATCCCTTCGCGCGCCAGAATCGTGTTCGGGAAAATCTCTTTAGCGCGCGGCAGCATCTCCTGTTCCAGGTACTCGTCGCTGGCATCAGGAGCATAATGGAACAGCGCCAGGCATTTCGCATTCGCGGCGCTGGCCGCGCGGGCAGCTTCCAGCCAGCTGCTGTGGCCCCAACTTGCAAACTTTTGGCGACCGTCCACCGAGAAATGAGAGTCATGAATCAGCAGATCGGCGTCGCGGGCCAGCTCGACGATGCTTTCTTCCACCGTCCCATCGGCGTGCGTTGTGTCTGTGCAGTAAGTAAGCACGGCGCCGTCGTTTTCCACGCGAAAGCCAAGGCAGCCGCCTGGATGGTTGAGATTGGCAACGCGCACGGTAGTCTCATCGCCGACGATAATCGTTTCGCCGTCGTCCACTTCCTTGACGTGTACGTCGGCGTCCAGCGATTTGTATTCAAAGGGCAGATAAGGTTCGATAATCTGGCGCGCCAGGATCTCTTCCAGGCGCTGTCCGACGCGCTTCTGGCCTACCACCACGAAGCGGTTGTTGCGTTCGAAGGCCGGGGCAAAATAGGGAAAGCCCTGAATGTGGTCCCAGTGCGTGTGGCTTATGAGGATCGTGCCGACAATACGGCCGCGATTTTCCTCCATCAGCTCCTGCCCCAGGCGGCGAATGCCCGAACCGGCGTCGATAATCAGAACCTGGTGGTCTGACGTGTCCACGGCTACACAGGCTGTATTGCCGCCCGTTCGCAGCGTCTCCAAGCCCGGCACAGGGATGGTGCCCCGCACCCCCCAAAAGCGAATGAGCAACGGCGCTTATCTCCCTCGGTTAATCACCTTCCCGCGGCTCCGACGCCTGATCGCCCCGCGCCCGATCGCGCGCCTCGAGAACGCGCTGGACGCTGTCAAGCAGATCCTGTGGACCGAAAGGTTTGGTAATATAATCGTCCACGCGGGCAATGTGCAGGCCAAGGACGCGGTCGATACTCTGCGCCTTGGCGGTCACGACGATGACGGGTATGTCGCGCATCTCCTCTGACGCCTTCATCTTCTGGTAAACTTCCCAGCCGTCCATTTCAGGCATCATCAGGTCGAGCAACACCAAATCCGGTTTCAGCTCCGCAATTCTTTCCAAACCCTCGCGCCCACCCAGGGCGCCATGCACTTCAATTTTTTGCCGGCTCAAGATCAGCTTGACCAGCTCAATCATTTCTTGTTCGTCTTCGATGCAAACAACTGTTCTTGCGGGAGTTGTCATTATCATCCTTGCCAGATACTCCGTTTCACTCAGCATGACGGTTCGTGGTAGCATTCGTCATTCTGAACGGGTCCCATGCTGCATGGGGCGTCTGCGGAGTGAAGAATCTCGCGAGAGGCTTCCTTTCACTAACGATGCGGGTCGGCACGGCCGCGTCCCCGAGCGTACCTAAGCTTATCACAAGGAGAGAGGGTTGTAAATATTTGTTGACATATCATTGTTGACATAGTCTTGTGCATCTGGCATAAACAGGAGATTAAGCTATTGGAGATAAGGACCAACATGACCAACCTTCTATACCAAACCGACGCCTATCTAAAAGAATTCAGCGCCCGCGTCGTCGAGCATCTCGACGGCGGGCTGGTGTTGGACCAGACCGCGTTTTATCCTGGCGGCGGCGGGCAGCCGGCTGACAGGGGGACGTTAAGCGACGGTGGGCAGACCTGGCAGGTGACGCGCGTAAAGCGGGTACAGGGACGGCCTGTGCATTTTCTCGACGATCTTGGGGCGCCTCGCGAAGCGCCCCTTCCGGCGGTCGGCGCTCTGGTGACCGGTCATCTGGACTGGGAGCACCGCTACCAGTTGATGCGCACCCACACGGCGATGCACATCCTGTGCGGCGTGATCTGGCGCGATTATGGCGCCTCGGTAACCGGCGGCAATATGGAGCCGCTCAAAGGGCGCATGGACTTTGAGTTCGAAACGATGCAGGCGGACCTGGTGGGCGCGATTGAGGAAGCGGTGAATCGCGAAGTCGTCGCCGCGCGCGATGTCAGTGTAGAAATCTTGCCGCGCGCAGAGGCTTTCCAGATCCCCGACCTGATCCGCACCAAGATTAACCTGTTGCCAGACGGCATCGAAGAGGTGCGCATCGTCGAAATCGAGGGCCTGGACCTGCAAGCCGACGGCGGCACGCACGTGGCCAATACCCGTGAAGTGGGGCCGATGAGGATCGTGGATTATAAGAGTAAAGGAAAAATCAATAAGCGGATTTATGTAGAGATTGGAGATTGACCGAACTTCGTTCGGTCAATCTCTAATCCCTCCCCCCATGCGCGCCCTCATCCACGAACTCCCCTACGAACGCCCGCTCGCTTCTGGGCGCTATGTTTATTCTGAGGATGGCGCGGCGACAGGGGCTTTGGAGACGTGGCGGCTGACGGCGGCGCTTGAGGGCTATCGTTTTTTGCGCGTGGACCTGGATGCGCGGGCCGCCAGCCGCGACAGCGCGCTTTATCATCTAATTTTGGACGAAGCGGATCGCTGTGAGCGGCTGAAGTTCCGGTTTTTTCGTCCGGGGCTGCAAATCGTCGGCGACGTGCTGTTTGCAGCGGAGACTGCGATACTGACGCGAGAGGTGAATGGAGAGCGGTTTGAATCGCAGTGTCCCTTCCCGGCGCAGGCGCTCTTTTGGTTTCCGGCGTCCGCGGGCCTAAGTCTGTTGACAGGCGTGCCCAGTGGCACGCCGCGCCCGGCGCTGACGTTGAGACAAGCGGAACAATTCGCGCTGTGGCCCGTGACGCTGTCGGCGAGCGAGGGCGCGGCGCAAACGCTGGAAATTATGGGCCAATCCATTTCCACAAGGCCGCTGACGGTGCGCTGGGAAGATGAGGAACGGACGATGTGGATAGACGAGTATAATTGGCCTGTGCGCGTGCAGCGTAGGGACCTGACGGCAACGGAAACGCGGTATATGCGTCATGCGTAGCGGAAAGAGAGTAACATATGCGTAAGGTTTTGTACTTGATAGTAACATCACTACTTCTCACTACCTGTGGCGGCCAGGGCCAAACACCGCCGTCCTCCCCACTCGCCGAAGCCCGGGCCACGGCCGCAGTTGACGCGGACGGCGGCGAAGAGCCGCTGGTCGTCTTCCAGCGCGCGCCGGAGGGCGCGGAAAGCCTGGAGGAGTATCGCTTCTATGCGGGAGGACGCGCGGCAATCATCACCGCCGCATCCGGCGGCGTGGAGGTCTCAGAGGCGCAGCTCGAAGCCGAAACAGTCGACGCGCTACTCCAGAATCTGGAGGGCGCCGACTTTTTTGAGACCGCAGACGCGGGCGAACAGCAGTGGACCGATACGATTGACTATCTCATCACCGCCAGCCGCGACGGCGAGGTGCGCTCGCTGGCAATCGACGAGGTAACTTCGCAGACATCAGTGAAGCGGATGCAGAGCCTGGTTGTGTTAGAGCGCTTTGTTTTTGAACAGGTTCAGTAACAGATTTATGTCACGAATTTGGCGACTTACAAGAATTAGAAGAGTAAAATTCGTGAAACTCGTGATAAATTTGGTTCTAGGAATTTACAATGAGTTTTAGAGACGTTTCAAACAAGGTCGATTTTGTGGCCCTCGAGAAAGAGATCCTGACCTTCTGGAAGGAAACGGACGCTTTCGGCGAGTTGCAGCGGCTGCGCGCTTCCAGCGACAGGAATTGGAGCTTTCTGGACGGGCCGATTACGGCCAATAATCCCATGGGTGTGCACCACGCCTGGGGTCGTACTTACAAGGACATTTTCCAGCGCTTTAAGGCCATGCAGGGCTATAACCAGCGCTGGCAAAACGGTTTCGACTGCCAGGGTCTATGGGTCGAGGTAGAAGTCGAAAAGGAGCTGGGCTTCGAAAGCAAGCGCGACATCGAGCGCTTCGGCCTCGCCGAATTCGTGAAGCTTTGCAAGATGCGCGTGCTGGATTACGCAGCCGTCCAGACCGCCCAGTCGATGCGCCTGGGTTACTGGATGGAGTGGAACGAGCCGGACGAGCTGCGGCGCCTGAGCGATGAGCTGCGGGAGGACCAGCAGCAACAGACCACCTACGACGGCCCGGCGGGACGCGTGACGGGCACTGTGGAACAGGTGGTGGGACGCCTGGGACGCCCGGAAGTGGGCGGCTCTTACTTTACGTTCAGCGACGAGAATAATTACCAGATCTGGGGCTTTCTGCAGAAGTGCTATGAGAACGGCTGGCTGTACAAGGGCCGCGACGTAATGCCCTGGTGCGCCCGCTGCGGCACAGGCATCAGCCAGCATGAGATCGTCACCGACGGCTACAAGGAAGTGACCCACGACTCGGTCTATCTACGCTTCCCGCTGCTGGACCGTGAGCAGGAGGCGCTTCTCGTCTGGACCACGACGCCCTGGACGCTGACCAGCAACGTGGCGGCGGCCGTCGGGCCCGACCTGACCTACGTAAAGGTGGAAGCGGCCGACGGCTGGACCTATTACCTGGCCGAAGGGGCCATGAGCGAGACGCTGATCCACGATTACACGGTGGTCGACACGCTGCGGGGCGCCGACATGGTGGGCTGGCAATACGCCGGGCCGTTTGACGATTTGCCCGCTGCGCAGGCCGCCATGGAAGGCTACACACACCGCGTGATCCCCTGGCGTGATGTGGGCGCCGAGGAGGGCACGGGTATCGTGCACATCGCGCCCGGCTGCGGCGCGGAGGACTTTCAACTGAGCAAGGAGCACGACCTGCCGGTGGTGGCGCCGCTAGACGAGAACGGCATCTACGTGGGCGGCTTCGATTGGCTGGCTGGACGCGAGGTGCACACCGTCGCCGCAGACATCTTTGAGAAGCTGCAAGAAAAGGACCTCTACTATCGCAAGCAGCGCTACAGCCACCGTTACCCGCACTGCTGGCGCTGCGGCACTGAGCTGGTCTATCGGCTGGTGGACGAGTGGTTCATCAGCATGGGACCGCTTTACGACAAGCCGCGCGACGAGGTGACGCCAGAAGAGAAGGCTGCCAGCCTGCGCTACCAGATTATGGACGTGGTAGATGAGATCAACTGGGTGCCCGCCTTCGGCTATGACCGTGAAATGGACTGGCTGCGCAACATGCACGACTGGATGATCAGCAAGAAGCGCTACTGGGGCCTGGCGCTGCCCCTCTGGGTCTGCGACGATCCGGAATGCAGCCACTTCCACGTGGTGGGCAGCGAAGAAGAGCTGGA